>JBHYDF010000083.1:0-31742 GCA_051861145.1 Nostocaceae cyanobacterium | reverse complement strand
AGACTTTGCGTCCCTGTGCAACCTGCTTGTTGAGATTGGTGCAAGATGTCAGTTTATGGGGATTTCAATTTTGAATTTTGAATTTTGAATTTTGAATTAAGCGAAGCGCTTGACCATGAGGGGTGGCGATTTTTGTGATACCGAAATCACACGGTTATAGATAGAAAGGAAAAAAATAATGAGGACTTTACGCACCACAGAATTTTATCAAGCCGTTCTTGCGGCAGCATCTTCACAATTGAAAGAAGATGCATTCGCTTGTGACGACTGGAAAGAAGAATATTTTTGCGATTCTTCTGCTCAAAAATTTAAGTATAATGGCGAATTTTTTGCATTGGTCACAACAGAACACTTGAAGCGCAATAGCACTCTTCAAAAAAATGACTACAAACAGTAAATTTCGGTATCCGAGCCAAACAGCAGTTATTATCCATCAATTACGTTTCTCTGGCGGCTCTGTTCCGCTCAGAAATATCTTCTACAAGCCAGCGTTACAGTGTCTTATTAATGAAGAAGTGGTGAAAGTAGTTCGAGAAGAACGTGGCTATGTGGTTCGATTTTTATCTACTTTTGGTGTGTAAAGGAGCATCAAATAGGCAAAGGACAACAACAAAATTTGAAATTGTTGATTGACGCGTGAATGAAAGCGATACGCCCAGGAGCGCGTAATCGCAGAGCGCGGGAGCGCGAGAGGGATAAAAAACAGATAAAAGTAAAGGAGTAGTAATGACTATGAACAGAAGAAGAGGTATTCAACACAGGGACGGAACTATTTGGGAATTCACTCATCACAAAGCCAAAGGCGATGGCTTTGTCTCACCACAAGGAACATTTATTAGTGCAGAAGAATTTGAATGGGGTGTGTTGCAGGGCTTTATCAATACCGCACTTGGGAAGCCTCTAGCTACGAATGGTGGGAGGGCACATTCAGATTGGCGTGGTGTATCCATTCAGGGTTGACCAAGCCCCTTCGGGGATGCTGCTGCTAATGACCCTGCTAATTGTAAAAAAACGAATGATACAGATATCTCTGAGGATTTAAATGAAGAAACTGAAAAAGATGCCGACTTGGTTTCATTAATCCGGGATTTATTTTTTGGAAAATAAAGTTCTTTCGTAGGAAGTACAGCCATGAACAGCATAGAAGAAATTCATCTCGTTACCAAAGAATTAGAGCTTGTTGAAGCACAAATTACCCTCGCGCAACGTTCTTCTTGCTGTCTATATCACCAAAGTAGAGCATACTATCAAGAGCTATCAAGAAAAACAAGCCGGCTTAAGAGCGCTTCTGGAAGAACTCGAAGCAATAACACTTGCAGATTGAACAGGGTGTAGGGTGTAGGGTGTGGGGTGTAGGGGGTGCATATTTTTAGCTCATACTTTCGGTGTGAACCCATACTCCCTAAACCCTAATTCTTCCCTCCTACACCCTACACCCTAACACCGGATTTCTCACAAGTGGGTGGGGAGGGTGGGGAGTGTGGGAGGTGTGGGAGGCACTTTGCTCGCGAAAGATGCGCCCATTCTCCTCATCCTCCTCATCGGACCCACACTCCCCACACCTCCCACACCTCCCACACTCCCACCTGGATTTCTCAAAGCGTGAGAAATCCAGGTAACACCCTTCTTCCCACACCCCACACCCCACACCCCACACCCAGGAGCGAAGCGACGATAATTATCCACAGTTGGAGTACGTAAACAATGGTTAATCAAAAGTCTCCCGAAACTATTAAACAGGAACTTCGACAACTTGTTGACAAGTTTTTACTCATTCAAAACCAGAAATCTTGGGATGAATTGGTAACTGAAGACTTACAGAAAAAATACGAGGATGTTTTGTTTCAGTTGGATGAGGTTTATCTAGGCTATCGAGCGTTAATTGGTTCACAAATTGATTAAGGAGTCGTGATAAGGGTGCAAATCATGAAACTATTTTCACAAATCCAACTTTTTTTAAAAGACTGTCATGAACGACAAATTGATTGGTCAAGAGAATCGTATCAAATAGGTTGGATTGATGACCAGAAGAAATTGGAATGGCTCAAAGGTGAGTTGTTTCGTAAAGCCCAAGTAGGGAAAGCACCGCAAGAATTGATTGATGCGATTGATTCAATAACGCATTCTATGGAGTGCGAAAGACGCCAATGGTTTATTAATTTCAGCAATGGTGTGATTAATTTTGGTGTAAATACTATCGCAATGAAAGGTGATTGGAAATATTCTCGCAATTCCCATTTGTAACAATTCCCAATCCAAATTTTGTAAGCATGTACACTATGTTCCAGATGTTGTTACAAAGAAGGGAACAGGGAACAGGGAACAGGGAACAGAAAAAACAAAAGTTGCTGGGTTTAAAGCCCAGTCATAAAAAAAAGAATTGTTTTGAGAGGCGTTGCCCGAAAAACAAAGCGTCCTTGTTCCAATCCCACGCTTTTAAGCATGGGTTTCCCTGTTCCCCGTTCCCTGTTAAGAGTTCCCTCTGAAATCATATTTTTCAGAACCGAAAGACCATACCGTACCACCATTGAATACTCAAGAGTACTCTAATTGGCTCTTAGAGAATCGTTAAATCAGTAAGGACAAATGTTTTTGAATCAGGGAGTAGTCAAATGCCAAAAGGAAAAACAGGGACAGTGACAGGCGCACCACTCAATTCCAAGAGTCGCAATAAAAAAGGAGGATTAACAGGCTCAAAACGGTTTGAAGAGGAAACGAGTGTGGGGGATCGCGCTCGTGACCTTGCACAAAAAGCAGGGACTAGTTTATCATCTGCACCACAAGTAATCTCAAATGCAGCCAACACAGCAACTAGCGCTGCTGCTCTAACAGGACAAGTTGTCAATAATGTCGGACAGGCACTTGCAACAGTAGGTGGTGCTACTGGCTTCCAAAATGGTTACGCTTCCACTGAATTGTCAAAACATTCAACAGAAGCGTATGGTGGGATTAGCGTCCCAGAACAAGACTTTAAAGGACTTATCCCTCAAGACTTGCTGCACCCCTCTATCAGTCTTAAGGCTACTGAAGAGGAGTTACAAACAGGCTTGGCAGAATATGCTGCTGGAACCCGTGCCCAGCAGTTACTACAAGCTGGTTACAAATACATAGAAGAAGTCGGCAAGACAAAACAGGGCTACCACAAGGCGCAAGGGAGCATCGTTAAGGCAGCCACACAAGAGGTTAAACTCAAACAGGAAGTTGTCAAGTTTGACCGCGCCAATGTCAATCTGGAAATCGAAAAAACCGGATTAGAGCGCGATAACGAGAAACTCAAACAGGAACAGATTCAACGCTTCGGCGATCGCCCGTTTATGCCCAGAGGGTTCCTTGGGGAACCCTCTCCTCGAATCTCTGATTCGAGGCAACCAGGCTTCGCCTGGTTGGGGCATAGGGCGCGCTTCGCGATCGCAACGCGACCCAACAGCTAATTCAAAAAATTGAAGCGACAGAAGGTAAGCGAGACGCCGAAATAAGGCGAATTAGCGCACAAACCAACGATATTATCCAGAAGTATCTGAGAGACTCGATTCAAGGAGCAGCGTAAAAACAATTCAAAATTCAAAATTCAACCGAGCAAAATTGAAGAAAGAATTTTGGATTTTGAATTAAAAAATAGTCTTCTAGCATTATGTCAAATATTGCCTCACTCAAGAATAAAATTTTCATCGGTTCATTTGGGGTTGGGTTGGCGTCAACCATTGGCATTTTCAACCCTGAACCTTTGCTGCAACAGATTGGTTATGCATCATTAGGGGGAGCGATCGCCTCAGTAGTAATAGGTGAATTAATCACAAGTGCAGCAGCAACTACTGAAGAAAGAAAAAAAAGAGAATTCTCGCAGTCCCTAGCAGATAAAGACACTGCAACCAGAGAGTTACAAAAAACAGTTGATAAGTTACTGATAGAGGCTGACAATTTCAAAGCTCTGAAAACAACACTTTCTGGGCAAATAGAAAAAAGTGAAAAACTTTTGAATCAGCGCGATGCAGAGCTAAGGGCAGCCAGAATAGAAATTGGTAACTTACAGCACAAATTAAAAGAAGTAGGCAGATTTTCAGCAGGTGAAGCGCATCAAATCGTACGCACGACGTACAGTCGCAGTGTGAAAAAACTGGAAAGTTTACTTGATGCGTTGGTACGGAACTATCCAGATATCAGGGAAGAATTAGACCTAGTGTATCTTGACGTAGACAGCTTAAGGGCGCGGTTTAGCCTAAGCATAGAAGCGTATGAACAGTTACAATCATTTGACGAATTATTGGATGTTGGTTTAGAAATTCAAGAGCAGATTATTGATAGATGTGTTGAGCTAAAAGTAAAAGCGCAAACAATCGTGATTCGCTATTTAGATGAAATAGTCAACGATTCTGTTCCATTTTCTGACTACGAGACGCATATTCACAATCTGACAGCAAAAGCAGGCTCAGAAATTCACGCTCTTGAGGAAGAACATCGACTAAATCAACAATCTCTAGCACAAGAGTGGGTAGCTGCAAATAATCAGCATATTCAAAATTATGAAACCGAATTTACTGATGTGTTGAACACAGCGAAGATTTCTGTTGGTCGCCTGCAAGAGTTTGAGAAAACGATTGAGCAATTGACAAACCGCATTCAGGAATTAGAAAAGCCGATTGAATGGCGCATCGCGGTGCATGATGCTCAACGGGTTGGAAATACAATTATTCGCTTCTTCACGGCTCAAGGTATTCGCCTGGACCGTTCCCATATTGACAACGACCCTTATGAGCCGATTCTGTACTTTCATGTCAATCGCTTGGACGACGTGGTTGTTGCTGACGACTTGAATAAATTTTCACAAATTCTCCAGCAATATTGTGAATTACTCTTAGAACCGGTGCATTTCACCTATAACGGCGAATTGGGCTTGATGCAAACCAAAGTAAAACTTGCCAAGAAACCAAAGCCAACAAAAGAGGAATTGAGTGCAAAAATACCAGATTGTAAATCACTTGTAAGCAAGGCGCGGCGCGGTTTCCTAATTACTGGGCATCCAGGGGCGGGTAAGACTTCTGCAATGAAGGCTATAGCGCAATGGCTGGGTGGTGAAGATGCGATGCGGTTAGCACTTAATCCCCATAGTGATGAAAAATCTGATTTTAGCGATGCTGGTTTTGTTGAAATTAATGAGATGGAGGAGATTTATCAAGCATTATGGCAGCTTGATTGGGAATTGCGGCTAAGAGGAGGGGATGCAAGTCGTCGCCAAACGCTGATTGTCGCCATCGATGAGTTAGGGCGAATTTTAAAAGATGCCCCTAGTGATTTGGATGTAATGGAAATCGTTAAGCAAGCGGCAGTAGAGGGGGACGCACTAATCTACACAAAACGCGCAACCCTTTTGGCTTATTGCCTTGCCGATTAGATTTTGGGTGAGGGTTCTCAAAACGAGCGGTTTTTTCGCAGTAATCTTGAGAATCATCGCAGTAAGCCCGCTCGTTTTGAGAAGGGTTGCGCGTTTTGTGCAGGTTTTTTCCACGGGAAGGAAATTCAATGTGATTGTATTAGTAGGAAATCACTCACAAACAACATCAGCTATTGAAATGGATAGTGAGTTTCGAGGAGCATTTTATCAATTATTCTTGGTTGGTGCTGCTGTTCATAGAATCAATCAACCAAATGCACCAGCCCTAAAACAGTACGAATCAGAATGGATAAAAAGCGCAGCGTATCCAGTGTTAGTATGCTTCAATGGACGTTACCAAGCTTGTCAGCATCCAACTCATTACACATATAAAGAGTATCAGGATACTGGCAATCCTCCAATTGGGTTATTATCCATGTCTTTGAATACCGTGAAGATTGGAAATCAAACATATTTCATGTCAGGTGATAATGCTGCATTTACCCCAAATCAAATACAGATGCTCAATGATAAGGCAAGTTTAGTTAATCTCAATTCTGGTGCAGGATTATCAAGAGTGATTGAAGAAGTGTTTGGAATGAAACCATCAAAATCACCCGAATATGCAGCGCTTAAAGAACGAGTAAAACAACACTATGAGACTATTTCCTAACAAAAAACTAAAACCCTTGCCAATACCGGGTTCCGTGGGTTGGATGATTTTAGCCATGAACCCACTGAACCGCACAACCATTGTCAAAAGCGGGTTCACAGGATTTGAGGTTGGGTTCGGCGGATAAAGGAAAACCTGGGTTTTTTGGCTCGTCGGCTGAAATGGACTAAAAACTTGAGGGTAAATGGCTGTATGTGTTATAAACACCGGGTTCTGTGGTTCGATAGGGTTCGCCAAAAAACCCGCCCATCCAGAACCTAACGTCATGTGACAGAACCGTGTTGATAACGCCTGTAAGTATTGTCAAGACAGGGTTGCGGGTTGTTTGTAGGGTTGAGCATCAACCCTATTCATCGCTCGGCAGTTATGTAAGTAAATTGATGGAAGTTAACTTACAAAAAATGAGGAGTATGTTAGGAAATGGTGAATGTATTTCTGAACAATAACTCCAAGCATATTGAATAGCAATGCAGAAAAAAATAAAAAAAAGCATGAAAACGCAAACACTCGCTTATTATTAAGATTATGGCATGGGTAGAAAGAAATGATAATGTAATCGGCTGGTGCTACTTAATTGAAGCCCAGAATGTAACCGGGATTGTGCCGGGTAAATTTATCAGACGATGTAAAATTGGATTATCCAGAAATCCACAAGCTCGATTAGAAGCCCTCACCACCAATCAACCCCCTTGTGAGTATAAAATTCTGCGAAATATTTATGTAGAAAACATGGCATTAGTTGAAAGTTTGCGAGAGCGAAAAATTCAACCACTGTCGAATAAAACTATCACGCTCCCGTGAGTGGTTTTCACTTAATCCGTGGCAGTTCCAAATGGTGTGGTGGGCGTTCGACCAGTATGAACGAGAGTATGGGGTGGGTGCAGTTGGTAGAGAGATTTCTGTTCGAGCAGTTGTGAGTGTATTACTAGCATTAACCGGCTTTGGGATATTGTTGGGTACTGTGGTAAAGCCACTATTTAATCAGCCGACTGAATCAGTGGTAGAAAAGCATCAGTTGATAAAAAATAGTCCAAAGTAGGATTCCGCCTGCCCGCTCCCGCGATCGCCCTTTGAGTGGATGTGCAAAGTGGTCGTTGAAGCGCTCCCGCGCTCTGCGATTACGCCCTGGGGCTTGCGTATCGCAATTTACAACTATCAGTCAATTAATTTTTCTCGCCAATCAGGACAAGGAATGTATTGTACCCCCATCGGATAGATAGCGCACAAAAACCCTTGTGCTGTGGAGCAACAAGAATGCACACCGCAGACACTTGGCGGTCTGTTCTTTAATCAGATTGCGACGTTCAAAAATCTTGCAAGTGCAATTCCCAAGCTTTCAACTTGCTGGGCTGATGATTTATCATTCTTATAAACTGAAGAAAAATTTATGCGAACAGTACCAATTCAATTACCCGAAACAGTATTTTCAGCACTTCGTAAAAATCCGGAAGAATTTATCCAAGAAATGCGAATTGCAGCAGCAGTCAAATGGTATGAATTAGGTGAAGTATCACAAGCTAAAGCCGCAGAAATTGCTGGGCTAACTCGTGCTGAATTTATTAATGCATTATCACGCTACCAAGTAGATTTTATGCAATATACTGCCCAAGAGTTAGCCGAGGAACTAACAAATGTCGATTAATCGTGTAATTATTAACTCTTCACCTTTGATTGTGATGTTGAAAAGTCAACAAGCACAATTAATTCCACAATTATTCACAGAAATTTTAGTCCCATCAGGTGTTTTTGAAGAAGTGACAACAAAAGGTGATGCTGCATCAACACAATTACCCAATCTTTCTTGGGTACAAACAGTAGAAGTTAATACTATTGCGCCTGAAGTAGCAGCTTGGGATTTAGGAAAAGGAGAATCACAAGTATTAAGTTTGGCACTAAAAAATTCAGACTGTGCTGCTATTGTAGACGATAGGGCAGCACGGCGTTGTGGTCAAGCTTTAGGCATTACTACTATTGGAACAGGAGGTTTGCTGATATTAGCAAAAAGACGTGGACTAATCCCCAGCATATCTCCTGGAATTCAAGCTTTGCGTGACGCTGGTTTGTGGTTATCTGATACTTTGGTCAATTTGTTGAAACAACAAGCAGGGGAATAGGAAGTCGAGCGTGGAGTAGTCTTTGATATAATCTGCATTCCCCTGCTGTCTTGGACGGAAGCGACGGTAGCCGAAGATAAACATGTAGTGTCGTTTGTCTTGTGGGGGTAGCTTTTGCCATACGGGGAGCGTCCTCTGAGGTGGTGGTATGAAGTTAGCGCTCTGGGGGCAGTAGATTTTGGATTTGGGATTGGAGATTGGCGATACGCAGACCCCGGGCGTAATCGCAGAGCGCTTCGCTCTTTCAATTGTAGAGATTGAGCGATTCAGGTAGTGTTTGACCCGTCGTCGCGATCGCCCGGAGACTCAGGCAACCCGAACGGAGTGCAGAGTGGCCAAGTGGGCACGCAGTCGCCCTTTGCGTCTTGGGGTGCGCCAAGGCCTGTCATCTTTTAAAAGAGGTGACAACTGATAAAATGGATTGCCGATTCGATGCTTATTTCAACCTCTCTCGATAGTCAAGATTCTAAATCATCCGATTTTCAACTGGCGCGGTTTTGGAGCAGTGTAATGGAACAGCAAGAGACGATAGAAACTTATCTTCAAGCAGTTGCAATGTGTGATGCGGCATTGAAGTTTACTCCCAATGACCAAAAAACTCTTTACCGCAAAGCTAGAGCGTTAGAAAGATTGTCTGAAATATTTTTGAAAAAGCAATCCTTACAACAAGCCTTGAAATACCTTTTGCAAGCACTTACCGCTTATGATGCTGTAGTTGATGTTACACCCAATCATGCTGATACTCTCTCACATGTGGGGATATTACTAGAACAACAAGCCGAGATGGAGTTAAGTTTGGGGCAATTTGAGCAAGCAGTTCAAACTTATCACAAAGCACTCGTAACTCATGATACTACTATCAACGAAGCTGTCGATAACTTTAGTTATCACGCATTGAAGGCAGGTGCATTAGCATCATTAGCTGATTTATACAGTAGCTTGTCACAATATACACAGGCACTTGCTCATTATCAGGAGGCTATTATTTGCTACGATACTTCACTTCAGCTCGAGTACTTTAAGGGTGTTGAATTTGATAAAGCTCGAACGTTACAAAAATTGGGTAACTGTCTGGAGCAATTATCGCGTCAATAACCAGGGGTGTAGGGGTGTAGGGGTGTAGGGGTGTAGGGGTGTAGGGAAAGAATAAAAAACAGCGTGGATTTAAAACTCAAAACTCAAAGCTCAAAACTCTTCCCCTACACCCCACACCCGGAACACCCCTACACCCCTAGTTTTCGTCAAAAAGTTGCGCTCTGGTATTATCAAGCGGCAATGGAAATTTTAAGGCGCCTTTTACCAGCAAATGACCAGCATGTTCGTTCATTAGAACAACTGTTGCAAAAACTGTATCTTTAATTTAATTTCTACCTAGTCATAATATAGGCAATGCATTGATAAATCTATGCATTGCATATAAATGTATATACGGCGTATTTATGCAAAATCCCCTGACTCGTTGTCAGGGGATCTAAAATTAGTTTTTAAAGATTTACGAACACGCTCACGCCACTGCCTGAGAAACTGGATCTCGCTTCTCAGGCCGCTAATTCCCCCAATGTTTGCTCTACCCTTACTAACCTTCTTTCCAACTCTTCTATTTTCTGAGATTCATTTTTCTGGGGAGAGGCTAAATATTGTTTCATGTATTCAATTAGTAGTTCTGTAGCTGAAGTGTTATTCTCCTTAGCTTTCCTAATAAAAGCTTCTTTCAACTCGTCATCTATTCGGATGTTTAGCTGACCCATAATACTTCCTATACTTTATCTGTCTATACATAGACTAGCTTGCTTTCTTTGTCTATGCAACGCCTATGCTTATTTTACCTTGATATACAAAGCTTTTTCAAATATTGTATATACAAAATCTAAAAAAGCATTGACACAAAGCTAGACAATGCCTATGCTATATCTATGCAAACAAAAGGCAATCGCCCTGAGCCTGGTAAGCAAAAGCGATTACCTTTTGACCTTTTTACAGGAGATACTATTATGCCTCAAATAGCCTATACACAGCAAGCTAGAGCTAGCTACAAGCTGTCTCAACTGAAATCCTCCGGGCTTGTTCATGTTGACGAACAAGCTTTAGCCCAAGCCGAACTGGAGAATTACATTGAAGCACAAGCTCAAGCTGTAGCCCCAGAAGAACTGACAGTTGTCGAAATCAACTTCTATGAGCATGAGATTTTCGCCCTGGAAAAACTGGTAGCCAAAATCACCTATGACCATGACGACTTCCAAACCCAACGCTGGATAGTGATGGTGAACTCGGTTGAGGTACACCGTGCAAACACGTGGCTAAAGTGTCACAATTACATTACATGGCACTTTAGCCACGGTAAATTACCCGTGCAAGAACAAGAAAACGGGACAGCTGCCACTGTTTATGAGGTAATGGCTGAAATTGTTGCTGCGTGTGAAGAATTTGGTTTTGATGTGACTAATGATGGTGAAATTTACCACAACTCGGTAAAACTTGGTTGGGTCGGCTGCACCGATGGTAGATGGTGGGTTGCACAAGCTTCATCGGAGCATCAGATAAAAGTACCGTGTGATTCTGCTTTTGATGGGGTGTGGTTGTTATCGATGGTGGAAGCTTCGGCCAATAAGTATGCAGACCAAAAACCGGCTTGTTTTGAGGAATTGTTAGATAAACCTTTTGAGATGCTAACTCCTCAAGAGTGGGCAACTCTCAAAGAGTATTCGCCACAGAGGGAGCAGCGCAGAGTTTCTAGCAGCGTAAGGAAGAGAGTGTGGGGAGAGAGGGGAGTGTGGGGAGAGAGGGGGAGTGTGGGGAGAGAGGGGGAGTGTGGGGAGAGAGGGAACAGAGGCGAGAAAGGGGAGATAGAGTTCCCGCATTCGGAGTCATCCTCCTCATCCTCCTCATCGGACCCACACCTCCCACACTCCCCACACTCCCCACACCTCCCACACTTCAAGAGTCCCCCTCCTCTTCCCTTGTCCACCGTTACTTAAATTAAGCGCTCTTTATAAACAATGTCACCTCAAGAAATATTGAACTCTTTCAACGAAAGCTATCTTTTGATTCAAGCAATTGCACAGTCATCACAATGGCAAGAATTAGCTAATAGTCAAGACGCCGACCCAGAAATGAAGTCTCATTTGGGTGATGTTCTGCACTACCTAAGCGAAGCAATGGGGTGTGTTGAACAGTTTCTTGAAATGGAAGTAAATCAGACATAAAAATCACGACCGCATCAAAACCATCACATAAAATGAATTGGAGGATTTCTGATGGCAACTGAAATAAAACTTGGGCTATGTAATCCACCATTACCAATTTATTTATATGTAAATCAAGGTGAATTGAATGGTGAATCTTACGTGTGGTATAAGTTCGACGTTAATCAAGATAAAAAGATTATTGTCCAACAAAGAGGATTAACAGGATACTTAACAGAATTGAGGTTGACGGCTAAAGAGTTCAAAGGTAAGGACAACGTTAAGTTAGATATTGTTGTTTCTGCTGACGAAATTTATATTATTCGCACAGGTGTTGAAACAAACTTTGCGAAAACATTCTTGTTGGCAGCATCTGTTGTTGCTGACTTCTCCAAACCGTTAATTATCGCCGCAGTTTCTGGAGAAGAAAATACCGTTTTCTGCCAACTTTACGATGCAGTAACTAAAGCGAGAATTCGTAGAGAATGGAACCCGAACGCTGATTGGGGGACAATTATTCATGATATTCAATCTCGATTATCTTGTCCTGTTGAATCCGATTTTGCTCCCACTGTAAAACAGCAACCTCCTACTACACAAACTACCGTTATTCCTTCGTTATCAGTAGAACCCAACCAAGACTTGAGAGTAAAACAAATTCGCACTCTTCTTAATTATCCTGTGGAATTAGTGAAGGAGTGGTTGCAATTTCAGGGCGTTGAGCGTCCAAGTCAACTTCATGTTGGCTTCGTTGACGAACTGATAAAAACGATGTGTCTTGCTTGGGGTGCAGATAAATTTGAACATCCCAATACTGCTGCGTTTTCGTATCAACAGTATGTGGTTGATGCTGTGAAGAGTGGTGCGGATGAGGTGGCAGCAATTAGGGCGTGGATGCAGCAGATTCAATTCTCTGTTGTTGCCCACAACTACTCGCTTAGGTAAAGCAGTATGAGCAGCTTTACTTTGTTTCGACGTGGCGAATGTCCCATCTGCGGTGGTGCATTAAAAGGTTGCCGTCAGTCCAAGGATACGGGCTTGGTATTTTGCCGTGACAGTGGGGCTAACCCCACTGATTACATTTATCGAGGCTCAGATGTTTGGGGTTTTGGACTGTGGCAGTCCAAAACCGATGCTGTTGCATTCTCGCACTCGGCTAAAGAACAGAGGGAACAACGGCGGCAAGAATTTCTCAAACACCAACAGCAGCGACGGCAACAGCGACTACGACGGCAATTACCAGCCGTCTCACGCGATAAATGGTATCGTCAACTTTTAGAAAAACTGCATTTAAGTGATAGCGATCGCTCCTTACTATTAGCTCGTGGTTTCACCCACTCGCAGATTGAAAAGGATTGCTACAGAAGCATTGCAGCTTGGCAGAAAGTTGGAATTGGCTATCCGACAAACTTACCGGGGATACTGACAAGCGGTTTTGGTAGCGAACAAATACTTAATGTCCCTGGTGATGGTATTTTATGCCCAATCCGTAATACTGACGGGTTAATAGTAGGTTGCCAAATTCGCCTACATGACAGCACGGATGGACGTTACAGATGGTTAACGAGTGCCACCAAGAGAAATCCAGAAGGGGCAACCTCTCACCTGAATGGGGAACTACCGTTAGGGGTGTTTGAGCCAGATGATTTTTTGGGTGACTCGATTTGGTTAACTGAGGGTACAACCATCAAGCCATCGATTACGCGGTATCGCTTGGGCGTTCCTGTCATTGGTGCTGCTAGCGGTCGCTTTGATGGCAGCCCAGAGCTATCTGTAGGAGCCCTAGAGTACCTTGCAGCGAAGTACCAAACCAAGCTTCTGACCTTTGCTGTTGACGCTGGCGATGTGGTCAACCGTTCTGGTGTACCCGAACGCTGGCAATATCAAATTGAATTTTTTGAGCAGTTGGGTTACACCTGCCGTGTTGCCTGGTGGGGACAAGTTACAAAAGATGCGGATGATATAGATGAATTAGATGATACATCGGTTATTAACTACATCACTCCTGAAGACTTTTGCACAATTGTTTGGGAGCATAGAGAAAACAAACCATCGTCACAACTCTCAATTGACAATTCAATTGACTTACCCGATTCTTTTCGCTGGGCTTGGGAACAATGGTTGAATAAGAGAAAATTTACCCCAGATGTGATTGTCAAGCAAGCGGAATTTAGCTTTGGTGATATCCCTGATGCTGGGGTGATTGTTGCTGTGAAATCGGGATTAGGCACGGGTAAAACCAAAGCTTTAATCAATCAAATCAAGTTAGGAGAAAAACGCGGTAAAGGTGCTATTATCATCGGTTATCGCAACAACTTACTATTACAAACGGGTTCAAGAGCCGAAAAATCAAATCTGAGCCTTTACCACATCCATCAAGATGATGATGCTAAGTTTATGATTGCCGATGACACTAGTCATCACATGATGTGCCTCGATTCCATACATCATATTGATGGCTACTTTAAAGGTAGAGATATCTACCTTGATGAAACCTGTTCGGTTCTACTTCATGCTGTGACAGGGGGAACTTTAGGAGACGAGCAAGCTAAAGCCCTACGGATATTGACCAAGGCTTTGAACGACTGCAACAGAATCTTTTTACTTGACGGAAATTTGGCTGATATTTATGTTGATTTTATTGCGCTCATAGCAGCGAATAAACGAGTAATTAAAATTGAAAACCGACTGAGAATACCCGCGAATAACATCACCTTTATTGATGGCATAGACTCGGATGGAGAAATCAAAAAACGTGACCGTAGCCCCTTAATAAAATTTCTTTTGAAGTCAGATGTCAAACCCTGGATTTTCAGTGATTCTAAAGAGAGAACTAAAGTACTTTATAAACTTCTAAGCGACAATGGTCGAACTGGTTATGTCTTAAACTCTGAGACGGCTGGTGAACAATGGGCGAAAGAGTTCCTTGCCGATCCAGATGAATTTATCAGGGAGAAAAAGCCAGAATTTATCATACTTTCTCCCTCTGGTGATAGCGGTCTATCTTGTACAGAGTATGGCTATTTTACGACTAAATTGACTTTCTTTTCTGGAGTATTACGTACCAATAGCCAGCACCAAGCAATGTTTAGGCTGAGAGATAATACCATACCTCATTATGTCTTCTGCCCAGAATTCTCAACACTTAGAACCAAATCCACACCACGAACATATATAGAAAATAGATTGAAACAAATTCTATATGAGCAGATAGATTTATCTGCTTTAATTGCTTGCTCTTGTGCAGATAACCCAGAAAAAGCAAGGGAAGTAATTGCAGATGCTATTAAGCGTCAAGATGACCGGTGGTGGGATTTTTCTGCTCAGTTAGCTTGCCTAGATAACTTTGAAATCGACAACTATAGAGCCTGCTTAATTCATGCATTAACTGAGGCTGGACACAACGTCAACATTGAGAACTGGGAAACGGCGACTGAGGTGAAATCAGCTGAAAAACAAGCTTTAGTTTCAGTACAAAAACAACACGCCCAAGAAACTTTTAAAGTTGTGGAATTTCCGTCAATTGAAGAAGCTAACCAAAAAGCCAAATCAAATAATTTAAATCTAGAAACACAGCGACGTATCGAAAAAACTCGGCTGCTTGATAGACTTCCAGGCATACAAAATTCAGAAATTTGGAGTCCTGATTTTATTTACCACTGCCACATTAAAAACCGCGAATTTATTAAACAGCAAGAGCGCTACTGGCTTTTGAAGAATTATGAAGTTTCTCAAAAACGCCATGAGTCAATCTGGAATTATTTGGCGACGAACGAAGACTTTTTCAGCCGCCAGGTATCGGCAATGGGACATGATGTCATCTGGGCGCTGCGTGAGTTAAATATCCTCAGTTTTATTGATGAGCGGGAGTATCATAAAGACTCCCCAGAAGTTATGACTCTAATTAGTACCCTACGCCAACGCCGCGACATCCAGTTAGCCCTACGCATCAACAAACTAGAACCAGAAACCGAACAAGGCAAGGAGCGCCTACGCATCCTTAACGGGCTACTTAACCTCATTGGCTACAAAACAAAATTTACTAGGAAACCACGTATCAAAACCGACATAGGAACGATTCGTATGCGGTTTTATGCAATAGTACCATCAGCTACTGATGACAAGCGGGACACACCCCCCTCTATTGATATAAATAAGCCAGGGTGTGTCCCACTCCCACAGTTGAATCAAGATGACCAGTGGGACACACCCCCCTCTATTGATATAAATAAGCCAGGGTGTGTCCCACTCCCACAGTTGAATCAAGATGACCAGTGGGACACACCCCCCTCTATTGATATAAATAAGCCAGGGTATGTCCCACCAATGAAGTCTACTGCTGCTGTTGCTTCTAGGCAATTTGACATGCGATCGGCACGGCAAGCAATTTTAGCCGCCGTCGAACGTAGGTTTACAAATTGGAGTAAGCGTGACAGAGCTAAAGTTAGCTGGTCGGTTGAAGAAACTGCGATCGCCCTAACCTCCACACCCTTCCCTGTTAATATAGAACAGCCAGGGTATGGACACAGCTCTAACCCTGTTAATTCTCAAATTGCATCCCCACAGTCCGAAATACTTAATGATTCTTGTCAGGAGTTGGTCAAAGGTTTTGCTCAGCTAGTTGTCGAGGGGCTTACGTATGGGGTTGAGACTGTTAAAGAACTGCTTAAGCCTCTAACAATGGATCTGCGATGGGCGGTTGCGCTCGAGTTGGGTGATTCCGACCCTGACAAATTTAACTGCTTTGCGGAACTAATGCCGGACTGGGTTGAATTTTGCAATGCTGGGACTGCTTAGTTATTTTGGGAACAGGGCCAATGAATGGTATTGAATGGAGGAATGTTCGCTTTTGAGCAATTCGCGCATTCAATATTGCTCTAGCCAGCTCGCGCTGCTGAAGCAGATTGACCAGAACGATAGACTCACAGACTTTCAACTGGGAGCTTTCTTGAGTTGTTGTGCTGCTGCAACTGACGCGGAACGAACTACTCAATCTTGTCTTTACGATCAGTTTTTGAATATCTTGTCGTTTCAACATACTTGACCCCCCAAGCTTCGAGAGACAGCAAGATTGGCTTTAGCAATCTACCATTATCTGTTAATGAGTATTCGACTTTTGGCGGAATCTCTGGGTAAATTTTTCGACTAATGACACCATCGTTTTCTAATTCCCGCAATTGCTTTGTCAAAATCCGGTGCGACAATTCTGGAAATGTGCGTTTTAGTTCATTAAATCGCTTTGGTTCATCTAATAAATGGTAGAGAATAACGCCTTTCCATTTATCGGCAATGACTTCCAGAGCAGCTTCTATGTAGCAACCGCGTGCCCCAGCCGATGCCCAATGCCCAAGTCACACTGTCGAAAAGTACTGACGATATTTCTGCTCCACAGGGCAGCGATCGGGCGGACACACTTCTTCTGAGCAAAGCCGACACAAGGTATAAGCACGTAAGGAATCGGTAGTCATTGCTGTGAGCATCTTCTCCAACAGTTTTGTCAGTTGCTTTTTTTCAGTAGAGCTTAAACAATCGATTGCAAGATGCAATTTTTGTTGCCGGTGAAGCAAAATCTTTAATCGTTGTTGTTGACCTGCTTGAGTTAGAAATAAGGCAAGGGTTCTGCCATCGGAACCAGCTCGGGGAAGAGCTGGCGAAGCTGTCATCAAGCGCAAACTAAACCGTTTAGTTTAGTAACCAGTCTGGAAATAAAGCGATTAAACAAAGCTTGCGCCTAAGTTTTAGCAGTAGGAACACTCCTTTTATAAGGATGACCACAGATTGGACAAAAGCGATGTTTAGTAGACACCACCAACTCACCACAATTGGCACAACTAGCCCGTAACTGTGTACCGCACAGATAACAAAACTTAGCTTGAATATTTTGCCACATAGGGTCAGCAGCATGACCAGGATTCCAACATCGGGGACAAAATTTCACACCTTGGACAAGTTGAACCTCTTGGCCCTTGCTGACAGCTTCTAAAAACTCCTGGGGTACAGAGAGCGCCACCGCCAGCCCGCGCAGCGTCTTTTGGTTGAGTTTGGTTGTCAGTCCACGCTCAATCTTGCCAACCGAGCGAGAATGAATACCTGCCGCCTGCGCTAACTCAAACTGAGTCATCTGTTTAAATTTCCTCATTCTCACCAGGTAGTCAGCAAGGAATTCTCCAGGTCGTGGGGTTTTAGAAGTATCCATGAGAAGCTGTCAATATTTACCTCAAAAGATATATAATTTGAAAACAAAAATCCTGGTTGTAATCACACAATTTAAGGTGAAAAAGGCTGTTACTTTAGCCACAGTTGCGACGGAATTTTTAGAACGTCCTGGATTAGCACCAACTACCAGGGAGACATACTTTGTGACTCTCTCACCTTTACTGTATGAATACGGAAGTTGGGCAATAGACATCATCAGTAAGCAAACAATAGTTGAGTATTTAAATAGTCTGAGTCATTTAAAATATACAACTCATCTGATGTTGAAGAATTTATTACTGATTTACAACAGCAAATGCAGTCAGCGCTGATGAAATTAGAATCAGGATTACCAAAAAACAAGTACGTAAAAATTAAAAATCAAGGTAAATCTCGGATTTGCGTGTCACCTCTTAAACCTCAAAGTGAACCGATAAATTTATGGCGCTTAAAAACCGAAATCAATCGCCGCTGGCCAAAGACTAGTCTCTTGGATGTCCTCAAAGAAACAGATTTACGTGTAAATTTTACTGAACATTTTAAATCAGTCTTAACTAGAGAAGTATTAGACTCCCAGCTATTACAAAAGCGCCTGTTACTGTGTTTGTATGGTTTGGGGACAAATACAGGACGCTCCGCGTTTAAGTGATGAAATAGGAGGCAATAGTTATCAGGAGTTGGCTATTTTATCCTTACATTTGCTGCAAATTTCCTTGGTGTATATTAATACATTGATGATTCAAGAGGTGCTGTCACAACCGCAATGGATGAAGCTAATGAAAAAACAAGACTTGCGGGCACTTTCACCTTTGATTTGGCTGCATATTAATCCTTACGGTACTTTCAACTTGGATATGAATGAACGTTTGCCGATTGAGACTGTTGCGTAAACACTTCTGTACACCATGCACCTCTGGTGCTATATCTTCTCTATTCAGGATAACTATTACCTTTTTACTCAGGCGATCACATGAAACACTGTTTTGGCGATCGCCCCAAAGCGTGCGTTGATTGATAATATCCCAACAAATCACGTTGAAGAAAGAGAAACGTCTATGGTTACGCTTGGGTTTTTAAACTAAACTGTTTAGTTTGCACTTGGTGACAGCTTCGCCAGCTCTTCCCCTATTAGTGAAGGCAGCCCCGGTCGAGCGATCGCTCACAGAAAAATGTTGTCATCTATACCAAAAGCAATGGTAAGCCAACTAGAAGTACCTCCCAGCGATATCCTAAATGCGCTGAGTTTAAGTAACTGCATCTCAAGCTGGAACCATGAAACGCAACTGTGGTTACTTACCTACTTACAACACAACTGGTGGAAGAAATTACGAGACACTCAGCTACTTGCGCGCTGCACCCAGGCAAGAAACCAATTCCTACACCACGTTACCCCTAGAAGCATTTGGGATACTTTGCTCCTCCCATAGCTAAACACATCCATTAGTGACAATTGCTGCCAGCTGGAAGTATTTCTAGCTGGCAGTATTTATTTACACAAAAGATAGTATGAACCAGCAGCAAAGCTTATTCGATGTCGAAGAAACCATCCGTAACAGCAAAAACCAAAAAGTAAGTGAAATACTTACCCCTAGTACCAAAAAGATACTTCAGTTATTAACCAACCAAGGGATTAATAAAGCTGTAACAGCCAGCCTACTAGAGTTAGCAGGGGCAAGTCCTGAAATTGTTCAGTACGTGGCTGGGCCAATTGTAACTCAGCATAACGGCTGGCAACACTCAATTCCGTCTTGGGTCTGGCGTGCGATAAGCGAAGCGATTACGCCTCCGGCGTATCGCTATTGATAGATTAGACGCAGCACTAGAAGAGATAGACAAAAAGGAGGTAGGAAAATTAGCTTCAAGTAGTGAAGTTCTTGCCTTAATGATGCCAATTGCATATGAAGTACCACTTTCAGCCGAATGGACAGATGTTTACCTTTGGGCAAGTTATGATGCCCTCAACAGGCATAGACCTTTCGAGAACTACGAATACGAGCAACTGTGGGATAAAATTGGCACATTGCCGATTCAGTATAAAAAAATCCAGTCCGATTATGAAACTCTAGCAAGCGATATCCGCTCTCGTGTAGTCAAACACGCTGCTAAGGAAGGATGGGGTAAAAGGTCGTCAAGTAACAACAAACGCTCTGCTAAAGAAACTCAAACTCAGACAGAAAGTACCATTCAGATGGAACAATTGTCACTGTTCTCGTAATCAGTTTCCACTACTTTTTTGAATATTCTGCTCAAAGTCTTGCCTCTCTTCTTTCGTGAGAGGAGGCAATTCTTCTTTTTAATAAAAATTACGCAATAATAAAAATTACGCATTTTTTGACACAGACTAGGTAAACTCGTGTTGCTGAACACTCGCGTTCAAGTCCTGACGTAACAGTAATTTAAACGACTTTTCACGCTCCTTCAGATCTTTTGCTGCCGAAAATGCTTTTTGCGATATAGCAGGATTTTCATAACCCCCTATAAAGTTTTGTAAACAATTTGAACTACCTCAATCTCTGGCTTCGATAACTTATCGGGCAAGTAAGAGGAGGTGAGGTAGTGTCATGATATTCAAACTTAAACTGATAGGGTCTGGATGATCTCTATGTGTAATAACTCCCCTCTGATTAGCTTGCTTCAGGCTGCTTTAAATAATCCAATTGAAAGCAGCAGGCTATTACAGCAACAAAAAAAGCTCCAGGAAATCATGAACGACATTCCTGCCCGACAATGGCTATTTGAGCAAGCATGTCAAACTGATGACCTACATCAGGCAAAGCGGGCAAAGGATCTCATTATTAATATGATGAAGTCTTCCAGATTAATTTGGTACGGTGGAGGGATATCATCAGATGTCTATAGTGAAGCCCTATCACGAACCTGGATATGGTTTATGGAACATCTTGGTCAGTATAACCCAGCACTAGCAAGCTTTGTCACCTGGTTTAACCAAAGGCTGAGATGGATGATTCAAGATCTCATTCGAGAAAGAGCCAAGGAACAGGGAAGACGATTAAGTCCTCTAGCAAATGAAGAAGATAATGAGTGGATTTATCCTCCTGCGCCAGAGCCGGATCTTTGGCATGAAACGATCCAAGAATGGTTGGAGTTAGTGCGAAATAATTCGCATCTGTTGATTAATTGTCGAATGCAGAGTCATCCTCATGTCAACTGTCAGGTTTTGTTAATTGATATCTTGAAGGTGTTGCGCGATTCAGGAGAGTTTTTTTGGGATGATCTTGCCCAACAATATGGAGTTGAACCCTCGGCACTGAGGAGATTTTGTAAAACACGATGTTTCCCTCTGTTCAGAAAGTTATTGCCTTAATAATATTCAGTAAAGTTCAGCCGTTTTCTTAACACAAATCATGATTGATACCACAGCAAAATTTATGCCGATCGCAATTCCCATTACAGCGACCGATAGAAGGCAGGCGTACCAGTTTGCCCAACAACAGCCAACCCAAAAGCGATCAGAACAGGTCTATCGGAATACACTAGCCGTGTTATTGACTAGGCGTTATTTGCAACTGTTAGGCATCGATACCGATTTAGAAGCAAGTCATAGCTGGAATTCCCTTGAGCGGCTGGTAGAAAACATTGCAGATTTGTATATTCCCAGTTTGCAAGGGTTTTTAGAGTGTCGTTCACTTCGTCAGAGCGATCGCAAATGTACAATTCCCCAAGAAGTATGGTCAGAACGCCTTGGCTACGTGATGATTCAACTTGATGAACCCTACCAAGAAGGACAAATTTTAGGATTTGTGGAATCTGTATCAGTGTCGGAACTACCACGCAGCTATTTCCAACCGCTCGATGTATTACTTGAGCGTTTGACATTAGAGGCGTCAGCAGAACCAATCGTTCAACTTAGACAATGGCTCAAAAGAAGGTTTGAATCCGATTGGCAACCCCCACAAGACTTACTCAGCACTATCAAAGAAGAGATTCTACAACTTTATCACCCACAACTTCAACTTAAACAACGAGGTGATGACCCCATTCGCCAACGAGTTGAGCAACTCTATCGCGGACAGTCTTCTAATTTAGTGCAATCCATTCCGGTTGATCTAAACCCCCAGGAAGCTTTAGTAAATCTGATCCAAACTACCCAGGATGATGAAATTCGCTGGCAGTCAGCTGAGTTGTTGTGGGAACTAGATCCCCAACATCCGGCCTGTCCGGTAATCAGTGCCAAAGATTTAGGAATTTATCTGATAGGGCATCCGCTACTACTGATGGTTGGTATTTTACCTAAATCAGATGGCAAAGTGTTAATTCTCCTGCGGGTATATCCCCTAGAAAAATTGTCTCACCTACCGCCAGGATTAAAGCTAATCGGACTAGATGAAACCGGAAATCCTTTTTTTGAAGTGGAATCGCGACAGCAAGATCACTATATACAGTTCAAATTTACAGCGGATGCAGGCGATCACTTTAGTGCCCGTGTCGTTCTCAATGATGCCAGCTTTACTGAGGATTTTGTAGTTTAACTGACTATTGCGTAGTTTTACTGAATTATGCTTATCTAAATATATATTCCTTACATCCAGGCACTATTCCGTTGTTGTCTATGGTGCAGTTTTCCTCTAGCCCACAACTCCCTCAAAACGTTGCTGTCTTTCTCCAAATTAGTGCTGGTAGCTTTGCTGACGGGTTTCCTGTCTTACTTCGGATTTTAGAAGATGGTCAGATTATTCAAGAACATGATGATTTACCTGCCATTCCTGCTGCACCTGAAATGCCGCAGTTGTATAGCGAGTGGCAGGAAATATCACTAGAGAGCAGTCGTCAACTGCAAGCAGTTTCTGGACAAGTAACAAACGTATCCAATCCGGATCTGGAAAATTGGAGACAAAGAACTAAAGACCTACACAATTATTGTAGGACATGGTTTCGGCATAGCGCCTTCAGCAGTCTGCGCGATCGCATTCGGGCAAATACAAGATTCCGCACCGATCAATCTGTCCCCATTATTATTAAATGCTTTATAACATCTGATAGAGAAAATGAACTCCTGCGTAGGCTACCCTGGCATTTATGGGATTTATTTAGCCAGCTTCCCAATGCCGAGTTTGCTTTATTTACTAAATATCATCGTCAAGTAGTCATCCTGGAAGCACCGATCAGAGTTTTAGCTATTTTCGGTAGTTCTCATGGTGGTTTGCAATTAGAACAAGATCAAGCAGCGTTAAATATCCTAGAACAGCGTGGAGCAGAAATTATTAGAATATCAGAGCCGAGTGAAGAAACTTTATCTCGCTTATTATTTGATGAAAATTGGGATATTTTGTTTTTTGCCGGACATAGTTCTAGTCAGGGAAACAGTGGCACAATTCAAATTAGTCAAGGCAATTCTTTACCGTTAGATGCGTTACGTCAAAGCTTAACGAGAGCGGTAACAAGAGGTTTAAAGTTGGCAATCTTCAATTCTTGTGATGGTTTAGGAATTGCAGATTTTTTAACAGAGTTGAATGTGCCAGTTGTGATTGTGATGCGTGAACCTGTGCCTGATCGCATTGCTGGTCAATTCTTGCTCTACTTGTTGAGGGAATTTTCTCAGGGTACACCTCTTTATCTGGCAGTGCGTGAGGCTCGCGATCGCCTCGAATCTATAGAATTAAAAGATTTTCCAGCAGCTTCCTGGCTACCCGTCGTTTGCGTCAATACGAATCAGCCAGAGTTAGTTTGGCCTGCCCCAAGTCCCGAACCAACTCCCCCGCCGCCACCTCCTCCATCACTATGGCGGCGCTTACTATCTAAGCTTCGTGATTTCATTACTAGATTTTTAGTTTGGCCTGCCCCATCACTACTGTCGCGCTTGCGATCTTGTTTCGGTCGTTATCATTTGATTGTTCTTGGATTCGCTGCCTTTGCCTTGGTTTTAATCTTCGCTGTAGGTAGACCAATTGCGTGTCAGATTTTTCCTGCAATCTGCATAGAGAATTTTATCAGCTATGGTGAAAAGCCAATCGCTGATAGCAAAGTAAAACTGAGTAAACAATATCTCCAAGAAAAACACAAAGGTATTAAACAATTTCATGATGGTCAATATGAACAAGCAGTGAAGACTTTTGATAAACTCCACCCTCGTCCAAAAGATACTCCACCCCCTTCGGCTCTAAGTCCAGAGGCTTTAGCAGCCCTACAAGACCCTGAAATTTTGATTTATCGTAACAACGCTTTCGTGAAAGATCGGAATCAGAAAAACCCAAATTCGCCAATTTACACTATTGCTGTTGCTGCGCCATTGAATATTGATGCTGGAAAGGGGATCTTTTTGGGAGTAGGTACCGTTTGGTATAGAGTCAGCAAATGCTAAAAACGCCGAAACAGAAGCACCTAAAACTGCATCATCGACCGATGTCTATCAATCATCGCAAGTTACTGTTATTGCTCAAGCATCAGATTTAGTCACAGTCACCCCAATTTACGGAAGTTGGAAGCTAACATATAGCGCTGGTGGAATTGTTCATGAAAGCGTTCTCATAATGAATGGTTATTCTGGAACTATGAGAACCAGATTTCGTAACACTGAATTAGATAAGACGGAAACCGTAGATCAAACAATGTACCTTAAGCCTTTTTCAAGAGGATTACTTATCTTAGGCTATAACCCCATCTATGCTGGAACTTCCGAAAAGCATCCGACTTATCGTCCTGACAACTTTTTGTTTTCAATTCCGCCTGTTGGTCCACCAATATTTATTAATATCGATGATGGAAACCAACGTTCTCCTGTAGATGTAGAGCCAATTAGATAAGCAAATATTTTTAGATTTTAGATTCGTCCATCAATCCAGAATCTAAAATCTAAAACGGATTGATCAATACAATCCTTTGGCTACCTATGCCAAATCTATCACAGCCAAATGGTGATCACTTACTTAGATAATACTTACACAAAAGCGTAGTTATTCAAAAAATATTCAGATGAGTTTAAGAGTTCGTGGAGTAAGCAGGGTGTAGCATTATTAGGATGAGCTGACAGTGATAGTGGCATAGGTGGAGAATTATATTCTATAGCCGAAACACTGTCTTCTTTTTGTTTAGAAGAACATCCGAATGTCAAAAGTAACAATCCTAAAAATAAATATTTATTCATCCGTAAAAATATTAAAAATTTATGTTAACCCAACACCAATATCCTTTCCTTGCAAACGCCCTGTTTGATAAAACTCATGCAGATTAGGGAAAGCTTTTTCTAAGAGCCAGTTTTTACCTACTTCTGATTCAGGAATACCAGAAGCAGCCATATAATAACCACTTCTGTAAGCAGCAACACCCAAACAAGCTTGCAGACTAGATATTGACCGCGAAGAAGCTGGTATAGCCATCAAATCTTCCAAATGACTGGGATGATAAATTTTTCCTACGAATAGAAAATATACTAAGGTATGTACCAACCTGGATAGGACAACTGTTCGGTCTTGCCAACGTGCTAAATAAGACTTGATACGAAAGTATTCAGGTAAATCACTTTCTTTAAATTCATCTTCAAAGAATAAATCACTATGACTGTCTATAAAACTGGAATCTAGACCGATAAACTGCTTGAGAAAAACAAGCGTTTTTCCCCAGCGATCGCGACCTCTAGTTTGAGGAGAAAATGCACCTTCTGAATACTCCGAACCGTACTTTTCTTGCAGTTGTGCAACCGCCTCTTGGTTAATATCATCCCGCCAGTCAGCATTAGCAAAAAATTCTTCTAAAATTTCTTTCAAATAGTCTTTTGAAAAGTAGCTGATATCTGGCGCATCATCTTCAAAATCATCCTTGTAAGTATCAATAATAAATTTTTCTAGTTCTGTTTCTAGCTCTTGTTTTCTATCAATCGGTAGTAGAGATTTAGCTTCTGACAATGATAAAGGAAAGTCTAAATAAGGATGACCTTTTGCTAAGTAAGAATCACCCAATTGCACCAAACTCTCAAGCGCAACAGTCCGTGCAAAATACTCATCTTGTGGATGTATGTATACCCAATCTAATTCTTTATCCACCAGCATCATAGTAATTGCTAACAAGGCAAACCATGACGCATCATGCAAACAGGTAGGTAAATCAGCAATCAAGTCTACTAACTTCAGTTCTAAAATTTCTCCCCACACACCTATCCTTACGGTGTTAGAAACATCACAAAAATGCTCAACATCATCCTCAACAGATGTTTCCCCTAACCAAGTCAGATTTTCTACCCGCAAACGGGATGAGTAGTCAGAAGTAAGTGATAGCTGATTGTCTTCATCGGATTGTATCCACATCAAAGCCAGAAGAATCAGCTTACAAATATTTACTCGCTTTAGAAGAAGATACTCAGGCATGAATGCTTGATGATATTTGTCAAATCAATAACAATTATAGTCATACCAACATAGCACAGGGTAACTTTACGTCTCCTAATAAAAAACACAAATTAAGATAAACAAACACAGAGAAAAACTACCTATAAGTGTGAACTAAACAAAAACAACTCGTTGAAGTGATAAATCATGAAGAAACTTTTGCTAACGCAGTATTGGAGGAATTGTATAAATCCTCACGATGATGAACTATATCAACAAAGTCATGCTGGTTGGCAGATGTGGACAAGAACCGGAAATTCGCTACTTTGAGTCGGGTGCTGTTAAGGCTAGTATCAGCATCGCCGTCAGACCTCCCTACAGAAGTGAACAAGCCCTCTGGTTTGATTTAGTCGCTTGGGGTAATCAAGCAGAAGTGATTGGTAACTATGTCCGTAAAGGAACCCAAATAGCGATAACTGGCGAGTTTGGATTTGACCGTTGGGCAGATAAAAATTCGGGCGTGATGCGGCAAAAACCCGTAATTACTATAAATGCCATCGAGTTATTGGGTTCACGCCGTAGGGAAGAATCTACATCTACTTCTGCACCAAACGAAATGGCGATCGCTAACGCCAATTTTTAGAAAAGTACAATTCGCCTACGCAGTCTTCATCGTAGGCGACAAACAATCTACTAATCTACAAACCACACGAACATGATTAATACTACTAGCACTGTACAAATCAAATCTGTAAATCAAACCCACGACAAAGAAGGAAGCTTAATTGCGTTTGGGATTGCTGAATTCTACTATCGGGGAAGAGAGGGAGTCGTAGCCGACGAAATACCTTACCGTTCCAAGGGCGCACCTGCCGTTACTATTAACGAAAACGGGGAAGGTACATACGGCACGGCAGAAGGATATATTGATCAGCAGGTCGATGTTAAAGAAGGTTACAAAGAAAAGATTGCGACGCTCGTCATTAGAAACTTCGTCTCATCACAACCAATCAGCGAAATAACTCAGGCTCCTAACAACTCTCCTAAACCCGAAACTCCTGATTTTGCCAGGGAGATATTGGAAGATAACATGACTTCAACGGATGAAGACCTTGACCAATCACCCCCATTTTAGTTAAAAATAGTGCTAGTGCAGACAGATTCGCTTGTTTGTACTAGTATTATTTTTTTCTAGAGCGTGAATGTTGTCCATAGGGGGTCAAATGGGGTATAAAATCTCAACAAGTTTAGTATATCCTAAGTGACACCTACATATTCCCTATATAGGTGTTAATTTGACCAACTAAGTTCTTATCAATCTTTGGGGTACGCATAGCTCCCACTGATACCCCATAGTCAATTTTTGAAAACAGTTAACAGTTTATTTTCTAATAAGTCAATACAGTAAATTATAAGTATAGTAATTAATTTATCACCGAAGTATTTTCACTGTTTTTCATCTAATTCCTACTCTTGAATCAAGCTGCTATCTAGTCTTGATAAGCATTTTGGCTGTTTTATTGTTGGAAATATTTCATACTAGTCTTCAAATAATTATTAATAGCAATAATCAATATATTCTCACTATCAACAACATTTACATAAGGCTTATTTTGCTGAAGATGATAATAAAAAATCAGTGTCTTTAAGTATAAAGACTCAGCAACACACCACAAGAAGAATAAAAGTAGGTAAGCAAAAAATATGGTTCAATTAAGAAATTTATCAATAGTTTGATAAAATCACTGACATAGATTAAAAAATCGCTTCAGTTCAGTATTATGACTGTACGCAGATAATTTTCGTTGTAAACTCAGAACGCCTAAAAGGTTTGATAAAACGTTCTTATCTGGTGTAACAAGCAAAAATAAAGTGGTAGACTATAACGCTCTTGCTCTTTACACCCTCGCCATCACAAACAATAAAGTTCTAAACTGGCGAGGCTCTCGTCAAGTCAAATTTCGTTAGTTCTGATGCCAAAGTGTATCTGAGGTATACATTGACAGTTCACAACGAAGATTGTTAAGTTTACGAGTTTATTGTTCAGTTCAGGACTTTATTGTTTTTGTACAACAATGACATCAACCAAAATAATTGCCAGTTTCAACCAGTCGGGCGGAGCAGCCAAAACTACGATTACACACAATCTTGGTTATCACCTTGCCCAAAAACACCGTGTACTGCTCGTAGATATGGACCCGCAGGCATCGCTAACAGCTTTTATGGGGTTAGGGGAAACCAAACTAGAAATCGAGCAAACTGTCTATAGTGCGATCGCGGAAGAAACCCCTCTATATATATGGGAAAAACCTATTCACGGAATGCACCTCGTGCCAACAAATATTCAATTAGCAGGCGCAGAGCAAAAAATTCTTCTCGATCTCACAATTGACAACCGCCAACGACTCAAAACCGCACTTTCAGAGGTACTCGACCAGTATGATTACATTTTAATTGACTGTCCACCTTCTTTAGGAATACTAAGCATTATGAGCTTAGTAGCAGCTTCGCATATTATCATTCCAGTCGAAACCCAATACAAGTGCTACCTCGGCACTAACCAACTCCTGGAAACAGTCGCCCGGATTAAAAAAGGAGGACACAAAAAACTACAAATCGCTTGTTTTATTCCGACTAAGTACGATAATCGCAACCTCCAAGATACAGGAATACTCGAAGAGATTAAAAAGCAAATAGGAGAGCGCATCCACATCACTTCTCCAATCCCCAAATCAACAGCATTTCCTGATGCCGCCCAGGCACATCTGCCACTTGCACTACATAAGAAAAATCACCCCGCAGTTAAGATACTCGAAGAAATTACAAACTATATAACTCAGCTATGAGCCAAAAACGTGAATTAGAAAAACTAACCGGACTCGATAATTTATTCGGTTCGGAGGAAGACCCACCCTCATCCGATACCACTTTACCCATATCCGCGATTATTCTTCCGCCCAGCCAGCCCCGTCGTTATTTTGATCCCAAAAAGCTTCAATCCCTCGCTGATAGTATCAAGCAAGAGGGTTTACTTGAACCTATTGTTGTGCGACCAGTTGGCGAACTATATGCTAATTCGCTCAAATCTCAAAACATACCCACGCAAGCAGCTTACGAACTTATAGCTGGTGAACGCCGTCTCAAAGCTTGTCAACTTGCCGAACTAACAGACATTCCTGTCCGCATTATCGAGTGTGACGAGAAAACAGCACTTCGTATCCGACTTGTAGAGAACCTCCAAAGGGAAGACCTCAACGCCTTTGAGGAAACTATGGGTATCCTTGACCTAATTAAGAGCGAATTAGAAGTTGAGTCACATACAGTTGTGTCTCTGCTATATCAGATGAACAATGAGGCGAAGGGGAACTCTAACCATAACGTTATGGTTAGTGAATCAGCCCAAGTCATTCAAAAGATATTCTCTCAGTTGGGAAAGATATCCTGGCAGTCGTTTGTTGCTAACCGCCTTCCCTTGCTCAAACTCCCTCCAGATATCCAAACTGTACTAGAGAAAGGAAAAATTGAGTACACTAAGGCACAAGTAATTGCCCGTGTAAAAGATGATTTCAAACGGCAAGATTTATTAGATAAAGCGATTGAGTCAAACCTATCACTGTCTGAAATTAAAGAGGAAGTAGGAAATATTCTCCAAACACAGGATGAGAAAAAGCCACTATCTCGCAAACAAGAAGAAAAAGATAAAACAGACAGAATATACAAAGCACTCAGAAAGAGTAAAATTTGGGACGATGAGAAAAAGCTAAAAAAAATTAATAAGCTTTTTGCCCAAATTCAAGCACTTTTAGAAGAAGAGAATACAGATTCCTTGCCTGAAAGTAATCTAGTTGCAAGCAATACTTCAGAAAAGGAACTTGAGGATTAGAAGCCAACTCACAGATTAACTGTGAGTGAAAAATATGTAAACTGTGCCGTAGAGGGAAATATTATCAGGCTACGGTTATTTTTTGCATTGACTGTTGACAAGTATTTATTGACCAAAAGCAGGTTTAACCACTGGGCGTTCGCTGATTTTGAACTTGTAAGGGGGAATTATGTTTTACAGGGTTTAAGTTCCAGCGCATAAAGAGATTCAGGCATTTTCATCAAGCCAAGAATCTGTTTTTGGAGCTGATTGATAGGGGTAACGAAGACCGTAGAATCAGGGAGGAAGTAAAGAGTTAGGTTACAAAAAACCTTAAGCATTTGCTCAGCACAAGGACGTTCTGTTTTTCGTTTGGGATTGCCATCATAAAGACCTTGCAAAGAATCTTCAGCTTGTTGAAGTGCTTGCCTGACGACAAATTCCATCAGAGTAAAAACGCGCAAAGCAATGTTGAGCAAAAACATCAAGCCAGTGATTCGATTTTGATTGTGGAAGTAAATCGGTAAAGCAGGCAAAGAACCCCTTTTAAAGCGATGGAAACCACGTTCAAGCAGCCATTCCGAAGCGGTAATACATCACCGATTGGGATAAGGTCAGCAATTCAGGTGGTGCGTTGGTTACATACAATCGCCAACCGGAATTGGCTTCTGCTTCAAAAATTGCAGCATCAATTTTCTCTATTTGGAGTTGAAGCCGTGTCGAAGTAACCACCTGTTGTGGAGCATTTTTCGAGGGTCTTCCTCGTCCAATATGACGAGTTTCTGTTTGCTTTTCTTCCGTAATCTTGGTTGAGAAAAAATCAGTAACACGATGGCGTTTGAGGATATTTTCAACCTTATAACTCAGCACATTTGGCTCAGTTCCTGGTTTATTGGCTAATTTCTCCAAGGCAAGTTGAGCTTGGTGAATGCGTTTTTGTTGGCTATCAATTGCAGACAGAGCAAGCTTGTGAGAATAAACTGCCAAGTAGCGTTCGTGCCAACGCACCCATTTATTGGTTTGTGGGTTTAGCCAAAACTTACCCAACTCAACCTCAAAGCCTTTACCGACAGCAGCTTCTTGCTCTTCCTGTTGGGGTAAACGAATATCTATGATTTCTGTTGGTGGTTCTTTGACCCATTGTTTTAGCAGTTGGGGATTTTGTCCACTCATGGGTAAGGGAACACAGTTTGAGCCATTCCACTATCAATGGTATATCGTCTATCCGCTCGGAGCTTATTTTTACTTCTGCCTCGTTCATCGATCCACCACTACCCAACACAATGCCGTCCTCACACTACCCCCAAATCCGCTCTCATAATGCCTTTGCTTCAAAAATCGTCTTAACCATTACTAATAAAGGCATTAATTCCTTTTACTACTTCAAAATCAGCGAACGCACAGTAACCAGACATAAAAGCAACATTACTATACTCTTCAATGAACGGAGGCTTACGCCTGGAAAAGCAGAACTCATTAAACAAAATTAGCGACTATGCAATTCCACTTTCAAGTTTTTGGTATCTGGGTATCTAACGCTTTCGGAAACTGTTTCAAACCTGCTATCCAGTTTAAAGATAGAGGATTAATCATCCGCACAAACAATTGGTTAGAAACCCAAATTTATCGTCGAACTGATGGTAGTTGGGTAGGATGAGCGAACATATTGCTCTCTATCTCGGAAAACATATTGAAGGCGATGAGGAACGGGGATACCCTGATAGTTGGGAGTACCAAGGTTGGTTAGGCTGCCACTATTACATCTAAATCTATATCTACAAATCCACAAAAACCGTAAGCAATTGAACTCGCTTGCGGTTTCGTTTTTTAACACGAACTCATGTCCAAATAGCAATGAGAAAAAGCACTAAAGCTGACGCTAATTCTCTAAGAAATCTATCTATCGTACAGGAAATAACTATGGCTACTAAAACCAAGAAAATTAGTTTGATTGATGATAGCGCAATGGGCATTTACCAAATTGCTGACTACAACGATCGCAAGCTCAAGGCAATCATCCATTTTCGAGCGCAACCACCGAACAAGCGCACGCCAATATTCATCCCTAG
>JBHYDF010000082.1:0-31935 GCA_051861145.1 Nostocaceae cyanobacterium | reverse complement strand
TTCACACTTTCAACTTCTGCGGCTAAAGTTCAGTAAGAATGACCGATACTAATAGGTTTGTTACCTTTTATTGTGTTGGGTTGATAAATATACCCACGTTCAGCTAAAATTTTGGCGTAAGGACGCGGATGTGGTGTTGTATCAGTTGCAAATAAGTAAAAAGGACGTTGTTGGGGTTGGGCAATTAACTCAGACACCACCCTAATTAAGTTATTTGGTTTTTTTTCTTCAACTTCAACTTCTTCTTTGTTTGTATCCTGACTAGTTGTATTAAATGATGCTTTGATGGCTTTATAAATAGAGTTATAGCTTCTAGGAAACAAAGGGCTTAAAGATAACTCCACAATTGAATTAGCTCCCGTATTACCCGCTAAAGCATCCAACAAATCCATACAGGCATCGCTACATGATTCAAAACAGTTGTAAAGTTTTTGTCTAAAATCTTGGAATTGCGCTATTAATTGATTGTGATTTAATTGAGGCATAGCCATCAGTATTTCCCTACAGACACTTTGTCGTTGATATTACTATGTGTTGGGGGACTGATAGCTATCCTTTTTTTATATCGGTGTTTTGTTCGCGTCGAACTTCCGCGAACTTATTCTTTTTTGTCCAAAGTCCAATACTTTACACTTACTTTAATCAATACAGATATGACGAGATAACATACTTAGTAAAAGGTACAAATATTAAATAAATTCCATAAATCAATGCAGATTATTACATTACTGGTTAAAGTTTTAGCACCCTGTCTTCCATTTTTGATGACTATGAGTGATAAGGCAGTGGAAGAAGCATCTCGGAAAGTAGGTGAGGATGTTTGGAATAAGGCGAAAGCTATCTGGGCAAAGCTATATCCGAAAGTAAAAGCTAAAAAAACCGCGAAAAAAGCGGCGGCGGATGTAGCGAAAAATCCAGAGGATGAAGATTTGCAAACAGCCTTACAGGTGCAGTTAAAGAAAATTCTGGAGGGTGATTCGGCATTGGCTGCGGAAATTACTGAGATTCTATCACAAGTAGAATCTACAGTTAACAATCCTCCAAAGCAAAAATCTTCCAAAATACGTCCTATAAAAATCATAACAACAGACGGTCATAGCGTTGAGCTTAATCTTGAAGCTATTTCTGAAATAGTAGAAGTAGAAAAAGAAGATGTAGGGTTCTTAGGCCTATTTGGAGGACAAGAATCCAAATATCAAGTACATATGATAAATGGTGATGTCTACGATCTTATTTCTACAGAGCATGGCGGATTGGAGAGAGAAATTGAGACTAGCTACAGCAAAACTATAGATAGCTTGCCTCAAGAGGTTCAGTCTAGAGCTTCTAAACGATCTCAGCAAAGAACCAGAAAATCAAGTTTTGGAGGACGAAAAGTCAGAAATGAAGGACAGATGAGGGACGGAAATATCTATGAGATTAAGAGGAGCGAACATGAACCAGTGTATCTGCCTAAACTTCCTGAACAATCTCAGCAAACCAAAACTCTCCCTTTTGTTTATATTTACGCAGAAATGGACGAGATGGTACTGATTAACCATGCGACAACAGTTGAAGTAATTGTGTCTCGTGAACTGCTCGATTGGGGTGAAGGTGAAACGGCTAAGACTGGTAAAGCAGAGATTGATGACAACCGAAAACTCCTAATTCAGATTATCCCTAAAACAAATTTTGAATTAGTTGCCGAAGATCGTATTGAAGTTGAGCCTCCAGTGTCAGAAAATCCTCATCATCTTTACTTCGATCTCAGGGCAAGCAATTTAGGTAAAGGTGAAGTCTGGATAGTTGCTCGTCAAGGGCAAATTCCTCTAACTACCCTTAAACTGAGTCCTCAGATTGTTCTAAGTCGAGCGGAGATTGTAGCATCCAAACGAACTAGTAAGGATAGTAGCATCTTTAATGCCCCTATTTTGAGTGAACCCTTACATGAGCTTTTCATTACGGAACACCGTAACGGTAGCGAAATTTTTTATCGGTATGAAATTCTATCTCCATCACTAAATATTCTTGGGTATTATGAATCTGGAAAAATTGCTACTAACCGCAATGACTACATAAAACATTTTTATGAAGAGATTGAGAACCGATGGCTTAATAGTCAAGACGATGTAGAAGCTTTTACAGCAGAATTGCGAGCTTTTGGCGGTGAATTATTTGATCAACTTTTTCCACCAGAATTAAAAGAGATACTCTGGACACACCGTACTAGCATCAACAGTATAATGGTCATTTCCGATGAGCCGTTTATTCCTTGGGAGTTAGTTCACCTCAAGCCTCCCAAACAGCGTCATCTCCCAGATGAAACGAGGTTTTTAGGACAGATGGGTTTGATTCGCTGGTTGTATGGTGTAGGCTGGCCACCTGAGCAGATAAAAATTAGAAAGCATCGGGTTTACTACATCATTCCCCACTACCCAGTAGACAAATACAAACTTCCCGAAGCTGAAAAAGAATACAAGTTTTTAGAGGAGCAGTTTCAGGCTACTCCTATTGAGGCTAAAGCTAATCCAGTGCGACAACTTCTATCAACTCCTAATGCGTTTGATTTACTTCACTTTGCCTGTCATGGGCAGGTTGAGCAAAAGGAAATTGTTAATGCTAAATTGTTGCTTGAGGGTTCTATCAAAGGTAACAAGTATTTTCCTGATTATCTTAGTTCCACAACTATTGGACAGTACTGCCAAATCAAAGGCAGTGATAATCGCCCCATAATCATTCTCAACGCCTGCCAGGTTGGTCGTACCAGCTATGCACTGACTGGAATTAGCGGCTTTGCTCAAGCTTTTATTGAAGGAGGATGTGGAGCATTTGTAGGCCCTCTGTGGTCGGTTGGTGATAAACCAGCCCGAATTTTTACTGAGACTCTTTATTCTGAACTCTTAGATGGACAAAACTTAGCTCAGGCAACCATTAATGCTCGTATGAAAGCGCAACAAGCAGGAGATTCTACATGGTTAGCTTATGCGGTCTATGGACATCCTTATCTTAAAGTTATAACAAGTGATAATAATTTTCCTAAATTACAGACCTTTCAATTTGAAGTCGCATTTATAGAGGTTGATCAATCTGCTCAAGTCAGTACAGATAATCCTCTCGAAATTGTGGATGAGGAGGTTTTTACTAAAACAGGAAAAAATTTGAACGATGTTGAGCAGTTAGTACTACAGGGAACATTAGCAAATCAAGCCTACGAGCAAATTGCAGCATCAACAGAATATTCTGTGCGTCACCTCAAGAATGTTGGTATTAAGCTATGGGAAGTTTTATCAGAAGTATTTGGTGAAAAAGTTACCAAAAGAAATCTGCAAAATGTCCTTGAAAAGTGGGCTGCTCGTCGTCATTTAACCATTCACCGTCGTCAGCAAGGGCAATATTTTATCGAAAATTTAGGAAATGGCGTACAGCTAGAAATGTTAGCCATCCCTGAAGGCAGCTTTTTAATGGGGTCGCCACCAGACGAACTGGAGCGGCTTGAATCAGAAAGTTCTCAACATACAGTATCAATCAAACATTTCTTCTTTGGTAAGTACCCCGTAACGCAGGCACAGTGGCAAGCAGTAGCCGCTCTCCCACAAGTTAACCGCGAACTCGACCCTAACCCATCTCACTTTAAAGGTGCAAATCGCCCTGTTGATCGAATTTCTTGGTACGATGCGGTTGAATTTTGTGATCGCCTATCTCAACACACTGGCAAATCCTACCGTTTACCAAGTGAAGCCGAATGGGAATATGCTTGTCGCGCTGGAACTACCACACCATTTCACTTCGGTGAGACGATTGCATCAGAACTAGCGAACTATAACGCTGAATACACTTATGGTGCTGGTGTCAAAGGCACATATCGAAGCGAAACAACTCAAGTGGGCAGTTTTGGAGTAGCTAACGCCTTTGGACTTTACGATATGCATGGGAACGTATGGGAATGGTGTCTGGATGATTGGCACGATAACTATGAAGGTGCGCCCACAGACGGTAGTCCTTGGTTTAACAATGATAATAATCTTTATCAAAAAGCAGGAATAGCCTTACTGCGGGGCGGTTGCTGGTTCAGCAATCCTGGACTCTGCCGATGCGCGTATCGCTACTTCAACAACCGCGACTTCATCCTCAACTTCCACGGTTTCCGTGTTGTCTGTGGGGTCGGGAGGAATCTTTAGTAGCCCTTTATACTTTAGTTATTTTGCCCTCTAAGCGCAGAACTAGCGAGGACACTGTTGGCGAAATATATCTTAATACTTAAAAGCCTTATTATTCCGTAGATTGGATAGAACGCAGTGAAAGCCAAAGCCTCTAAAACAGTGATTTCCCGATGTTTAAAATATTAAGTAATGTTTCGCCAACAGTGTCATAAAATACGCGAACTACTTTTTTGTCCAAAGTCCAAACACTAATGGCCTTATCAATATCTTCTATCTCCTTTTCTCTCAAGGTGGGGTCTTTCGCACTAGCTAAAGCTCCGATCTCAGAAAAACTCTTCCAATCGGGGCGCGGAGTGTAACAACGCTCTTGATTGTAGACCTGATCAATAATCGAATAGCGGGCATTAAATATCGTGTCGGCTAAGGGGTAGAAGTATCATCGGAACAGAAAACCGGGTTAAGCTTAAAAGTCTTATCCTGTAAGGATTTTATTGAGGGTTGTAGTAGCTGGTGTTTCAAGATACCAGGTAGCTGTTTAACGATCAAACAAGGGTTTCAGTGTTGAAATAATTTTGTATTATTAATGTAATAATGCTTAATGGGACTTAAACAAAAATTAAGCCCAAATGTAGCCCAAACTGGCTTTATAAGCTGCAAATACGTCACGATTATGGGTCAACCAATCAAAAAATCGAAAAGATATAGCTGTTTTAAAAGCCTCTAAAGCTTCAGTAAAAGTGTTCAAAGGTTTGTTTGCCCACCTTCGTCTCAAGCCCCCAGTCATTTGATGCCAAAGAATAAAAGTATAGGCACAAAAAACCAAAATAAAATGTCGAAGTAGACTTCTTTTTTCTCGAACTTGATATTCTTTTAGCCCCAACCAACCTTTGGCTTCTCTATAAAAAACTTCCACCCAATTTCTTTGAGAATAGGTCTTAACTATCCACTCTGGTGTAACAATTGATGTAGAAACATTGGTGATAAAATAGTCAATATCCGTGGCTTCAGAGAAAGTCGCAGCATTCATAACGATAGCAATATTTCGCCTCCCCTTTAGTTGTGATATCTCTATTTCTCTAGTTACTACCCATAGAGTTTTAGGTTTATCTAGGTTTAGTTCAATTTCTGTGAAAGCTTCTTTAGGTAAACTTTGTGCTAATTCGTCTAGCCTCATTGTTTGTTGAACATTTTCTGATGTGCTAATACTTATTTTTCGATTTTTGGCTAATCCTCCCAAGTACTTTAATTCTCTCTTCTCTAATTCTAATAAGAACGATGTATTGTTGCCATATCCAGCATCTATAAGTACAATTCCCGGTTGATATTTTCTCTCTAGAGTTCTGTCTATTAACTTGATTGCCAGTTCAGTTTTTTTCTCGAATTCATGGTCTTGTTTACCTGATGGCAAAGAATCGGCGTGCTGATATAACTCTATATCTAATGGCAGGCTTTTTCGTCCATCATATAAATGTGTTGTTACAACTACTATCCCATTATCTGTTTTGCCAATTTCTCCGATGTACTGCCTTCCTACTCCATCAGTAAAATTACCGCTTTTTCTATGGCCCGAATCATCAATTATCAAGCTAAATCCTCTACTAATTTTAGTTTGACTACACTTGTTCATAGCCTCTAATCGAAGTTCATTTACCTTGGAATCAGACCAGGGCGCTTCAGTTAAAAAGTGGTGCAATCGATGGTATTCAACCCCTATAGCATTATCAGCCATCTGAGACAGGTTTTTTCTCTCGCTTTCTCCCAATAATCCCCCCAAATAATCCCTAAACCCTTTTTTTGGGCTTTATGAGTAAAAGCTTCATCAAACCGTTGACACCATTTCTCAAAACATGGGGGCATCGCTGCGGGGGTTGTCTCTTTCATGGGATGTTACTTTGATGTGAAAAGTTTGCTAGTAAAGCATTATACTCTGTTTTTCTTTCTTTTTTTGTTTAAGTCCCGTTAACCCGGTTTTCTGTTCCAATGGTACTAATACCCCGATGTTAGATACGCGCCTTCGGGGGCTGCTTCCGAGTCAGACCCGATTTTGTCTGATGACGAGAAGAAGCAGGGGGGAAGGGGCTTGGGCTCGCGCTGTATTTTTACATGGACTTTAATTGCGTTAAATATCACCAAAATGTTCATCAGTAAAACAGCCCAAACACAGACCCAGCATGGGCGCTCAGGCGTCCCGTATGACGATAATTCCTGATATAAAATGATGGATAAGGACGTGATAATAAGCCAGAAGAATTAGCCTCGCCGAGTGTAGTTGACAATACTACATCTGCCCCGATTTTGTCTGATGACGACGAAGTTGAGCAATTTTGTCCTCTGGCGCGGGGGTGGGTTCTTACGAAGAGGGGAAGCGTTTTCACGTGGGGTTACGCCAGTCAAGGCTCTGGAGCGCTTATGTTTAAGGGCTTCGCCCGCTGAGCAGAAATCGTCAAAAACTAGTTACAGCATCGCAGTTAACCGTATAACCAGATAACAAGATATGGCGATACGCGCTCTTTGGCTGCCTAACGGAAGACTTAAGTATCGCTCGACGGCGATAAGCCTTCTGGCTTAACGCGCTCTGGTATCAGCGATTACGCCGGACTGCGTATCGCGATCCATCCTGTTATCTGGTCGCATTGTTAAGGACGCGAAGCGCTCTGCGATTACGCAGTCCCTGCGTATCGCGTCCTTTGCGACGAGTGCGGCGCTGGCGCTTCGCCAATTCCAAGCTGGCGCTTCGCAGCAGAGCGCGTATCGCCGTTAAGCGCCAGAAACCAGAAAAAGCGGCACAGTTAACCACGTAACCAGATAACAGGATAGATGCGATAAAAGCAGTCCGCGACCAGGGTTGCGATTACGCCGGACTGCGCTTGAGCGATACGCAAGCGCGTTCTTAATGTCTTGCTTATCGCGATTCATCCCAAATGTCGAGTTTCAGCTCGAGGGGCTAGCAGGTTTGTAAATTAACAGGAGATATTTCTTTCCAAGCTTCAGATTCATTCGCGGCACACCAAAGATCATATTTTTGCTGAAGGTTCAGCCAAAGCTCAGGAGTGGTCTGAAAAGCTGTAGCCAAACGAAGGGCCATATTTGGTGTAATGCTTGCCTGTTCGTTGACTATTTCGGATAGAGTTTTCCGGGATACACCAATAATGGAAGCAAGTTCAGTAATTGTCATATTAAGAGGCTCAAGATACTGTCGCTTGATTAACCCTCCCGGATGCCTAGGTTTTCTTTTAGTAATCATGTTTTTTAAAAGTTAGTGATAATCTTCGTATTTTACGTCGTAAGCATCCCCATCTTGAAATGTGAAAGTTACACGCCAATTGCCGGAGACGGTAACAGACCATTCTCCTTTTCTGTCTCCTTGTAGTTCATGAAGCCTAGAACCTGGGTAGTTCATGTCTTGAACGCTAGTAGATGCATCTAACCTATCAAGGATATCCAAAAGCTTTTCTGCATGTTTTGGATTAATGCCACTTCTGTCATCATCCTCAAAAAGTTTTTTTAGTCCTTTATGTTTGAAATTTTTAATCACAACCAGTTATACACTCCCATCGTAACCCTCAAGGTTACACACGTCAAGCGTAAGTATAGGGGTATTAGTACCATTGGAACAGAAAACCGGGTTAAGCATTATTACATTAATAATACAAAATTATTTCAACACTGAAACCCTTGTTTGATCGTTAAACAGCTACCTGGTATCTTGAAACACCAGCTACTACAACCCTCAATAAAATCCTTACAGGATAAGACTTTTAAGCTTAACCCGGTTTTCTGTTCCGATGATACTTCTACCCCTGATACAGGTCTAAGCCATACTTACACAACCAACCAACTAAACTACTTTTCCCAATGCTGTCTCAAGGCGGGTGGTGAATTCCGAGGTGCGATCGCAGGTCATAACCAGATGATCCATTGCCCGTGTCATCGCCACGTACAATAGCCGCGCCTCCTCTTGGGGTGTGCCGTGTTGGTTAGGCATGAAGCCGATACCAGGGATAAAGACGATGCGATCGCAATTTCTTCAGCACCATTATCCTGTGTGGCTGACTGTTCGTTTTCACAGCCAGCCCCCAGGAGTGCGATAACCGCCAGCATCCCAAAACTACAAACCCTTAGAGGAAAAGACTTTCGCCTGAATTTGACCCGTAACATATTGGTTTTTCAATAACTCGATGATCCAAAATCGCCCATTTACAGGAGTGCGATCGCTTGCCCTAGCGCCTGAGATTTGCGGGTAACGTTCCTCAATCCACCTAGAGACAGGGAACACCACAGGGCAGCAGCGCTCTCCATCTTGGATTCCACGCTTCCCAACCGCTGCAAATAAGCCTGGATCTCGCGTTGCTTTTCTTGTCGGGCATCAATTTGAGCTTGAATTTCGGCGTAGAGAGATTGTTGTGTAGCTCGCGCATCGTTGAGTAACATTTCTTTTTCCTTTGTTTGCTGAAGTGGATTGGTTGGGCGGGTTCGTGGCGCTCTCGCCTCAACCATGTCTCTCTCGGAGCGAACTGGTTAGAACATATTTACTAACCAGTTATAATTATTGCTGATTAAAAGTTTTTGGGCGGTATATCAAAACAAAAAATATAAAATCCCCCTCCCTTCTAGGAATTCTGAAGAATGGGAAGAATTGATCGAACTAATTAACCCTGCTTGAAATTTACAAGCAAAATTAATATGTCAACCGCAATGGAGCAATGGAGCAATTACTCAACAATTTATTTTTTGCGGCTAGCTTTAAACAGATGTGTAAAGAGAGTTAGAGTTGAATCTAATCTGTATGCAACAGTTCCCATCAAACTTATTACCGCAAGTAGAAAATCTAAATCAATACTCCTCGTCTGAATTGAAAAATTTTAATCGAGCAGAATGGGAGATTCTGAAAGGAGCAGCTTCAAGGTCAGAAAATCTCGTAGATTTTTTTGATGCTCTAAAAATTTGTGAAGGCGTCTTTCGCAGACTCGGTGCTGATGTTGATCGGGTTCCTCCAAGAGAGAAATACAACGAGCAAACATGTTACATGGCGCTACTTGGATGGAAGCTGATAATAAGAACGAATACTTGACTCATCTGAAGGACTAGAAAAGCTACTCGAACAATTGAAAGCTGAACAGCCACAAAATACGTAAACTCTATCTGCTTACCGTGGTTGTATTGACAAAAAATAAGTACGTTACTGCCAAAAAATCCTAATAACAGCAAATTCACGATTTTTCAAGACTTTGAGCGTGATTGTGGAGGTCATTTTCTCTAAAATAGAAGAACACAAAGCCTAATTTCCCACTTGATGCCAACTTTGTGCCGAAATTTGCCCAAATCTTCCCAACTTTGTGCCGACTTTTACCCAATATTTTCCCAGATTCTAAAATCAAAAATCCAGATTATTGACTAGATTTGTCATTAATCCCAAATTTACCCAAAAATTGCCAACTTTCTGCCGACTTTTACCCAATATTTTCCAATACTTATGAGTCTAAAATTTTTGATTTTTCGACGCACAGTACGCCATCTTTTTTTAGATTTTCTTTATATTTAAAAATTTTCAACTTATTTTATGGCACTAACATGTTACTAAGTACTACATTTTGAAGCACAAACACTTTGTTAAATGCGATCTCATCCAATCGATTTCACACAATTTAAGAGCGGTCAGTTAATTCGGAATCTCGGTCAGTTAATGTGAAACTCGACAGATATTAAAGCGGATTTAATAATTATGAAATTGGAGAAAATAAAGCCTGGAAAGATTGCCAGGCAATCTTTCCAGGCTTTTTGACTATCAAATAATAAGCGGCAAGTGGAGAGAGAAAAAGCATGAATGAGGCACTAGAAGCAATAAAAGTCCTAGATATAGACGAGAAATTTACAGGCGTACCAGAAGAAGTCTGGAACTTCTACGTTGGTGGTTATCAAGTCTGTCAAAAATGGCTTAAAGACCGTAAAGGTAGACAATTAAACAATGACGATATCCAACACTACCAGCGAATTGTGGTAGCGTTGCAAGAAACAATCAAATTGATGGACAAAATTGACCAAGCAATTCCAGGCTTCCCGTTAGCATAGCGTGGAGCAATAGCTCCATTACAATAAATAGGGAATGATTAGAGGTAGAAGATGACTAGCAAAGAATTATTAATCCAAGAAATAGAAACTTTACCACCGGAGTTGCTAGCAGAAGCACTCGATTTGATTCGTTCTATTAAGGTTAACTATACAAAAAAGGAGTTAGAGCCAGCCCAGCAAGAACCTATCCCATCAACCGATTCTACAGAAACGGATGGTGATAAAGAGCAACTTACATACCGTCCTGCTTCCGGACGTTCCATCCTCCGACACGCTGGTACTTGGGAAGGTGACGACTTTGAGGAATGCCTTCAATCAGTATATGCTACCCGTGGTAAAGCTAAATTTGATGACGAAAACCCATTTGAATAATGTATTTACTAGATACAAATCATTGTAGTGCCATTATTTTAGGCGAGCCAAATGTTATCCGTCGCGTCAGTGAAGTTGGAGAAAATAACATTGCCACTTGCGTAATTGTGCAGGGTGAACTTACATTCATGATGGAAAAATCCCAGCGCAAGGAAACTAATCTCGCTCGGTTGGCAGAATTTTTAGAAGATATTCGCATCTACCTCATAACAGAAGAAACAGCAACTATTTACGGTCAAATTAAAGCAGCTTTATTTAATCAATTTGCTCCTAAAGATAAAAGCAAGCGGCGAAAAACTAAAATTGTTGATTTGGGTTTTGATGAAAACGACATTTGGATAGCTGCTATTGCACTGCAAAATAATTTAACTGTTGTTTCTAAAGATAGTGACTTTTTGCGAATTCAACAGGTGAGAACCTTTTCGCTGTCATCTTGGGTTTGATTTGCAGCATTTAGATACATAAATTATCGTGTTTTCACGGTTATAATTGGAGGCACTCCCCTTCAGAACCCAATCAAAGGCGTTGATAATCAATACTGGCGGAAGGTCAGACGATTGGAACGATATAAAGAAGGAAGCCTTTAGGAGGCTTAACCACTCACTACACGGAATAGAAGTTCTAACTTATACTGACTTGCTTCGGAGAGGGGAAAATTTAATTAAAGTATACGCTGATGCAAAGAGCGTTAAGCAGTCTTGCTTATCGCCAACTCGACCCCAACGCGATCGCAAATAAAAAATAAAAGCGAAGCATGTGGTCAAACACAGTAGTATCCGTTATGTCATACAGGGTACTACTATTTGAAGCACGTTCGGCAATTTTTCGGCAGAAATTCGGCTGATTTTCGGAATGTCAAAAATTCGGCTGATTTTCGGCTAATACTTGGCAGATTTTCGTCAAAATTACGGCTGATTTTCGGCAAATCCAAAAACTTTAGCGATATTTTTACTTCTTCTTTCTCAACAGTTCAAACTTATTGAGAAAATGGCAGTTTTTTTGGCTGATTACAGGATTTTACTCTTCATAAATCCCCACTAATCACCTAGACAAAATCAACTTCTTAAGTGTTAAAGAGTATAATTATTCACTCATAAACGTGGACGTCCGTGGACGTCTACGGACGTCCGTGGACGTCTACAGACGTCCGTGTCCGGACAAAAACTTGCATTTTTATTAAAGGCTGATATTTTTTGGACGTCCGTAGACGTCCGTGGACGTCCGTGGACGTCCATGAAACAGGTGCAGAACAGTCCTACCTGAAATGCCCTAAAATAACCGTACTCACTATGGTTTCGTACCACCTGGTGGCTTGCGCCATCACGGATGTGTGTGACTGACATGAAACCGCCGTTAGTCGTAGAGGTTTTCGAGTAGTACACAGCACTGCAAATGTAGTATAAATCCTCGGCAGTCGCATGATTGCGCGGACAACAAGTGCGGTTTTTCCACGGCTTACGGTTCGGGTTTTCTCCGACAACACGCTTACCATAGTTCGTCTAAACTTGAAAAAATTAACATGAAAATCGCCCTGTGGAATTTATCATCAATCGTTGCCTTTTGGCGATTAGTAACAATTCAACGGGTCGCGCCTCGGAGTCCCCAACTGTGATTTTTAATTGGTTGGGGAGGAACGCCGCACGCCTGATTGGGGATTGGGGATTGGGGTAGTGAACAATGTTTTTACTGTCCTTTGGGCGGGGTTTGAATAAGAGTCCATAATCCTCCCAATCCCCAGTCCCCAGTCTCCAGTCCCCAATCCCCAGTTCAAGTATCTTGAGTATTATAAATGTCCATGTTGCATCTTGCGGCAACTGCTGACAAAGTAGTTGAAACGCCATTAACCTCAAAAAAAACATCACTCTTACTACGCGACTACCAAAAGCAGGTAATCAGACAGGTTTATGCCCATTTTCGTATGGGATTAACTGCCGTTTTGGTTTATGCGCCAACGGGGGCTGGTAAAACCGTTTTGGCAGCAAGAATGATTAAAGATGCCGTTAACAAAGGTCGCCGGGTACTGTTCCTCGTCCATCGGGCAAAGTTGGTCAAGCAAACAGTAAAAACTTTACACAAGCATTACGGTATCGACCCTAGCGTGATATGGGCACAGTGGCACACCGAGTGTGACTACTCCAAGCCAGTACAAATTGCAATGGTACAGACTTTGCAAAATCGAGAACTGCCACCATCGATTGGCTTGGTCATTGCCGATGAGGTGCATACAACAGCTTTTTACAAACTCTACAGCCATAAAGTAGTGCCCACCTATGGTGGACAAATACTTGCTCTCTCGAAATGTTTTTTTGTCGGATTGTCCGCATCACCCTGGCGCACCAAAACAACAGAAGGATACTGTCACCTGTTCCAAGCAGTTGTACGCGCTCCATATCCGCAAGAATTAATAGATATGGGATACTTAGTGCGTTCGCGCCAATTTGGCTATGACGGGTTAATCGATTTTCAAAAACTTGATACTAGCAGTAACGGTGATTTTACCCAAAAGTCGATGGAGAAAGTATGTACTCCAATATTTAACGGTGAGGTTGTAAAACACTACCTTGAACGCTGTCGTGACCGCAAAGCCATCGCTTTTTGTCCTAGTGTTGCTACTGCTGTTGATTTGACCAATAAATTTAGAGAACTGGGCATAAGTGCCGAATATATAATCGAGAGTACCTCAAACAAAGAACGAGATGCTATTTTTGAACGATTCCACCGAGGTATTACTCACATTTTGGTATCAGTTAATGTTCTGTGCGAGGGTTTTGACGAACCAAGCGTTAGGGCTGTTCTGCTTGCTAGACCGACTAAAAGCCGCGCCTTATTAATTCAAATGTGTGGTCGTGGACTACGCTTGGATGAAGGCAAGAATGATTGTTACTTTTTGGATTTTTGCGAAAACTTTACTAGGCTTGGGCTGCATAGTAAGCAATTTACAACTCCCCTATGCCCTAGAGCAACATACGATAAGGGGGCAAAAGAAGAAGAAATCATCGAATTTAAAACTTGCCCTAGTTGTGGCGAGTTAATTCCCGCTATCCTTGGCGTTTGTCCACATTGCGGTTATATCTTTCCCTTTAAGCCAAAAACTCCCCCACCTCCTAAACCTTTTGGCGAAATCCTCAGCCCCTCACAAGAAAAACAAGTCAAATATCTACGCAAATATTTATATAACGCCTACTGGAAAAAGAACAAACTAATTAAAAATGTAGATGATGATTTTTTTAATAAATACAGCTATCAAATACCAGTCGAATGGTGCAAAGATGCAATCTTCGCTGGCGACTCCTCTATTATGCGCTACCACCAACAGCTTTATATTAGATTCTTACTTTTGGATTGCTCTTCTTTAGGGAGCGGTAATACTCAAGAATGGATAAAGCTGATGATGTATCGGGAGTTTGGTGACTCCTCAGACCCAGTTTATAAGCCTTGGTGGGAAATTTTGGGGTTGGACAAGCCCACAACTGATGAAAAGGAAATCAAATTACTCTACCGCAGCAAATGTGAAACGTATGCGAACACTACCTACGGCAAAGAGATGCTTCTGTTGCTAGACCTGGCAATATCTGAAGCAACCTCGGCACAAATAAAACCAGGAGTGTTGGTAAATTGGACTGATTGTCCTGGATATCTCGAATGGATGCAGCCGTTTAAAGTTAGCTATGTTTGTGCTGACACCTCCCAGGTCTCGCTTGAGGGGATAAGACACCCCGTCTCAATCAGCAAGCTGTCGGCTGCTTGAGCGGTTGTCTGGGCATCGCACCAACGACCAATTGGTTAGGTATTGACTTTTCAAAACATACTCGACACAAAAAATATCCCAGATTTTTGTTTTTAGAATTGTGTATCCACATTTTTTGACAGTCAAAAAAAATGTGGATACACAATTATTTTTTTTGACGCGGCATCTGGAGACATTTGGAGCCTACTTATAAGCTTCTCTAATGGAATTTTATTTTTCTCTGACTAAAGTTTGGCTCCAAAATGTCTCCAACAGTAATTAAGACAATAAAAATTTGTAAAATACTCCCAGCAAGGGTTACAGGCTTTTTTTGATAAGTTGCTCCCGGTGAAACGGCATAACCTCATGACCCTTGAAAATATTTCTGTGACAAAAAATCCAAAAAATATTCCAGCTTTTGATTAATTCGTTTGTAAACTCACTACACATTCATTCAAAGCTATTTCCTGAAAAATCTTCAACGGAGATGCCCAAAACATCATATCCCAAAAATCAAATTCACTTCCAAAAACACGAGTAGCCAACATTATTTCTACTTATCAGTTTCAGCACAGGGCGACAAGCCTTTATGCTTAACGCACTCGCGTATTGCTCCAAAGTACTATTGAACGCACAAGCAAAAAGGTTTCAATGCGTGGCAGTTCGATTCTTGTAAAGTATCAGGTCCGAGGCTTGAAGAATTTTTGTACTGCTTCTAAAAATTTCCGCCGATAGCCGAATTTCAGTTTGAAATCCGGTTCAGATTTTTTACAAAAAAATTTAGTATACTGTGCGCGGTGAATCGGAAGTTTTTTTGATGTATAGTCGTTGGGAAAAATAGGGAAATAATGGGGGAGTTTTGGAAATTGGTGGGAATATTCGGACAATTTTACGGTTAATGATAAATAGGTCAATAAGCGTAATTTCTTACACTCTTTTTTGGGTCAGAGCGGGAATAAATTGGAAAAAATAAGTTATCGGTCGGTATTGATTGGGAATCAAAGGGAATCGTTGGGAATTTCAAACGGTTCTAAAACTTCAAAATCAACAATGAGATGAATTACAGCCGGGGTTAAGGCTAAAACCATTGAAAAATCGTTCAATCCCAACTAACTAGAAGTAATTCTCAAGTAATGTAGTAAAAATTTTAAATAAAACTTTTGTAGAGTGGCTCGAAAGCGCGATCGCCAAGCCCGTCAAGTCAATTCAAAAAAGGTCAGGTGACTGCTGAGATTATCCAGTTAGAACCACGTCCCCAATTCACACTACGAGTTTCGGATAAAACGGAAGCAGGCAAGCAGTCTCTAATTACCTGACGAAAAAACGCGGCATACCATCAAATTTTGTGGAAGTGCTGCATAACCGGGGACTTGTTTATGCTTTGGGGCAATAAAATGCTGTGTTTGTGATGCGGAATTTAGACGGTCAAGCCAAAGGTGCATACTTGCTCAGCTCCCGCCAGCTTGGGATAGTTCAAGTTCTATTGTCAATTCCACAAATGCGACGAATGAGAGTCGCTTGTGCTTCCAATTGATGAAGCGCCCAGATAGTAGGCACACGCAATTGTTCACCGCGCACACCCATTGAATACAACGCCAAAGGCAACCAATACGCTTTGAGCGTCACCAAGACCGCATCCGCCAGAGTAGATCCTGGTGAGATCGGGTCTGTCTTCAAAAAATTGAGTAGTTGACCATCAATGCTGTTACTGTCTCGTTTAATGGAAAGAATTTCTTGCTTGGCATCGCTCATATAAACACCACTAACTACGTAGAATTAAGAGAGATTCAATTCGGAAAAATGTAGTGTAAGCTACAAATTTCTCGCCCGCTACCCATTAGCACTAATATCACAATCAATGAGAATTTTTGATGCTGATTAGCAGTTCTTAGCAGTTTTAAGATGCAAATTACAGTTAGGGGCTTAAGCACCATTTGGCTGCTCAAAACTGCCAATAGCTGTCAAATGGTAGCAGTTGGACACCTGCTGTCCCCCCTCAAAAATGCCCTCTAATCCTTATGGAAACTGTAACATAGCTATTTTTTCTAGGGGTTCTCATGCTGCCCAAAGGGTAAATTTCGGCCAAATCATAATACAATAATGTTGCAAATGTAATTCAAAAAACTGTTTGGGGAGATCCAAAAAATAAAATGCCGGTGCCCTATCAAATATATTTTTGGTAAACCCAAGAACTGGTGAGCGTTCCCACAGGCGTGGGAACGCGAGGGCGCTTGCTTTTATTACTGGTAGGTTCCTTGACTCTTTTTTGTAGTACACTTTACTACTAAAAGTTACAAAGCCGAGGCAATCAACTTTGAGTTATTCCTTAAAAAACTCGTTATTATCTCTTTTGTTGTCACTCGCTTGAATGGGTGCTTCAAAATTCAAAATGAGGGAGACGCCCGCACCCATTACAATCGACCATTATAAATTTAGGGGTCTTAGACTGTGGACACTATAAGCCTCATACAAATGTATGGAGGCTTATATCTTTTCGCGAGACGCCATAAATAAATAATGGGACTTGAAACCCGGCGTTGTTAATTCGGGCATTGTCTATTTATTAATCTTCAATGGGTGCGGGCGTCTCGTGAATGTGAATTTTGAATTGTTTTGGTCATTAATTACAAATTCTTGACAAATAAATAGCCCAAAAGCATTGATTTTACGTGGTTTTTCTGCCAAAAACTCAGAAAATAGGGGACGCACTAATCCACACAAAACGCGCAAGCCTTCTCAAAACGAGCGGTATGACGCAGTAATACTGAGCGCTACTCGCAGTCAGCCCGCTCGCGCGTGAGAACCCCTACCCAAAATCGCTCTCCGGCGGCACAGAGCCAAAAGGCTTGCGGTACCAGTGCAGGTTTTTTCCACGGCATGATTGTACGCAGAGATTTATTGTGTTTAAAATTACTAAACTGCTACGCGGATTTTGGGTACGGCAGGGGAGTAGCCCCAAAAATGCTGTCGGATGGCGTAAAATAACCGTACCCACTATGCTTATTTTGGCTAAATCGTATTTCAGCCATTTCACTTCTCTTATTGAAATAAAGGTTTTTTTAGCGTTGATAAATTAGGTAGCAATTATTTCAAGCTGAAAAATCAATTTAGTTATGATTTCAGTTTTTAGCTGAAATCAAAAATAAAAATACGCGTACGCAACGGGGGACACTCACCACGAGGCGGTGTTTTACCGCGCTCAAAAGAGCATATTTTTCGCTATTTTCCATCAAGAAGCCTCGCTTTTAATTTCCAGAACCCAACCGCGAATTTTCTCCCGCTGTTCCGGCTCCAACGATTTGGCAGCAATTTGAAGAACGCGTTTTGGAATTTCGCACTGTAAAAATTGTTCTAGCATCGAGCGATCTTCCATCAGAGAAAGGTCGTAAGTCAACTTAGCAACATCTTCTGGCTTGTTCCACTCCAACTCAAGCATCAGTTCTCCAATTCGCTGCCGTTCATCGACCGACAATCGGCTCAAAGCAAGCTCGAATATCTCTTTTGGAACATATGACCGCAGCACATCCAGCGCCTCAACACAATCGCACTGGCTTAAATCTGAGACCACTGTTTCTGTGTATCCGCGCCACTCCTCTACTTCATTTTCCCCTCTTGTAGTATGGCTGATTACATCAGTTTTGGGCAATGACTCTGGCTTACTTGCCGTATCCACACTGAAATTATTATATAAGATTAAATTTCGCGTGTGGATACGCGGTGCGCCTTGCTGGGCTTGGCTTTGTGCCATTTCTGTCAAGAGATTTGACCACCGAATTTTTAGCGCGGCGAAAACGGCAGCTCGGTCTGGGTCGTTGGCTAACTCCTCATCAAGTTTGTAGTACCGAATTTGATTACCACGACTTCCTTTTTTGCCCACATAAGAAAGTTTCAGCCCCAGTCGTTCAAGCATCCTTTGCGCTAGTGCTATCGTTTCAGAGTCGCGTTTGACCGTAATATTTAAAGCAGTTTTAATTAGTTTCCGATTGGCATAAGCTAATTTGCGAAATTGTTTTGCGCCATCGCTCTGGCTAGAATACTCCGCCTCTAAATCTGTCGGGTTAATCCACTCCAACACGCCACTTTTAATAATTGCTTCAACTTTGGGGGTGTAGGTTTTGACATCCGGCAGAAATGGTACACCCTTACTAAACTGTTTTAACCTGTGCCGCCACTCCTTCTCATCCTCATATTTAATAGCATCCTGGTTTAAACACCACCAATAAAGTTTTGCTTGGTTGAGCCACCGGCGATTATCTTTGTATACTGCCTTGTAGAGGAAATCGGCGCTTAATTCCACACCTGGTAGTTCCCGCTCAAGAAAAGCTCTTGATGCCTTATAATCCTCCTCTTGGGTACGTGCTGGCTTGCGCTTAATTTCTTGCGCCTCTTCAAAGGATATTCTTTCGGCGGTGCTGGTCATTGTGGCATCGTGCCGCTTAATTTCATCCTTGCCTAGAGTCACCGCATCCCCAGTAGATGTTTTTTCCGACGCCTCAAAATCGTTGACTCTATGACCCTCATCAATCAACTCTTGCCGCAGCTGCACCGCCAATTGTGAAAGCGAGTAATTTCGCCGGGCTACTTGATTGCAATAAAGGTCAATATGGGGATTATTCCAAGTGCCATCGGACCCCATCATCGATTGCAAAACTTCAATCAAATGGGGCAATAATTCAGCGTCATTTGATGAATCCTGTGCTTTCTCTTTGGCTAAAGTTACAGCTAATTGAATTAACTGTGAACAGGTGTCGTGGTAATCGAACAACCTGCTTTTGATTTCAGACGGCAGATAAGACGTAGATTCATTTTCAGCATTAAGAGCCCTAGTTTTACACCAAACAGTACGCGGTATAGGTTCTCTAGGTCGCGCTAGCATCTGCCTTGCTTGCGACGGTTCTAAGTTGCCAAAAAACAGCCCAAAAACGTGAGCAAAATGCTTGATATCGATAGAGCATCCCACGCCTAATGATGGGGTATAGATTAGGACTTTTGGTCGGTATTTCTCAATGCTTTCATTCGGACGTTTGACAAAATCTTTACCAAAATCGGTTTGAGTCGCACGAGAATCTATTCTGATTAACCCGCCTCTAACTTTGCTCAAATATGGGAATTTATTTAAAAGATGATTGCTTAAGGATTCTGCCTCGGTTTGATTATCCAAAGCTATTGCAATTGGCTGGCAATTTTCATCATCTAACCAGTCTTCTATCTGACTTAAAACTACATCGCGCTTGCCAGTATAAAAATCAATTTCCCAAGGGTCGCCCTTGAAGTCGTGCCGGACAAGAAATGGAATATGCCCCGGTGCAATTTTAGTTAAATAATCAAGAGAAGTATCCGTTAAATCGGCATCTGCTACTATAACTAAGCCATTATTATCCAAACATTCTCTTAATTTATGTTCTAAAGTATGCAAAATCCAAGAACGTCTATCGCGGCAAGTTGAGCTAGTAACGACGTGATTTAGTCCTAGCTCTATTTCATCAATTACTACTAGTGTATTCGACCAATCGCGACCAAATATTTTGCCGAGAGAATCCCAACATAAACCAATTTCGCCTATGTTTTCAATGATGGAAGTTGTGCTTAATTTTTCGACTCCAAACTCTGCAAAACCGTCGATGTCAGCATCCTCAATCCAAGTGAACTCCCATTTAATAGCTTGTTCTCTGCCAAGTGCAATTCGGGCATTAATGCTTAAGAAATTCATCCCTAAGCCCTTGTGCCTTATCTGCTCAGTCAAAGTCTCTGGCTTTTGCTGTTGAGGACTTTTAAGTAAATTCAGTTGCTCACTGCTGGATATTTCCGGCGAAATAATTCTCTCTGAAAAATAACCGCAGCAATGTCTTTTTATTTTCTTGATTTGTGTGCTTTTACCACTGCCTTTAGGTGATTTAATTCCTAAAAATCCTTTTGTGGGAACCAATCCAACTAAGTCAGGTAGATATTTCTTAGTTGGGTCACAAACGATATCAGCCGGATAAGTTAGGGTGGATAATTTCTTCTGTGCTTGCGCTACCCGCTCAGCATAATCAATGGGTAGTACATTGTTTTGGCGATTTGCTTGCTTGCCACCCCATTTAATGCAAAGTGCTTCAAATTCTGCAACAGACAAATAGCGAATTGTGTTGTATTTTTCTGGTGCTAATTCGTCAATATCGGGGAAAGTTTTATCAACTTGTCCCCACCAAGCAAAGTTAACGGTGTAGCCCCAAGACTTTAATAGGTTTGTTGTACGTTTGTACTGATGAACTACTTGTTTATTTTTAACACTGCCAGCGTCCGCAAAAAGTGTTACCTCGTCAAGAGGTTTTGCTTGCAGCCTTTCAAGAGATTTTTTGAGGTGTAGGGGCGATGATGCCCAGTTAGCCCCAGCCGCACCTATAACCGAAATTCCTAGCTGTTGACAAGTTAAGAACGGTTTCGCCCCTACACCCTCTACCAGACCGATTCTACTTGCTTGGCGGTTGGTAGGTACAAACACTGCTAACGGTACTTGGTCGTTAAGCCGAATGTTGCTATTTGTACTTAGGAAGTAGTAACGCTGGTCATCACCATTAATTAAAACACGCTTTCTGACCTGCAAGCCAACAATTAAGCCGTCTACGTCCCTGATCGGGCAAATGTACCCTGGTGTATGCGTAATTAATGTGTTTTGTCGGCTACTAATTCCTGGTAAATTTAGCGGATAAGCTTTGTTTAGCTTCTGCCAACGCTCAACAGACTTGAAACCGGATCTGACAATTTGTTCGTCAGTAAAGCCGCGTCGCTCCAAATCAGCTTTATCCTCCGGATGCAAGCTAAGTTGAGCCAAGATTTCGCGATAATACTTATCGCGCTCTAGTGCTGGCATCTGGGAAGCTAGCCTCAGAAGCAAAGCTTGCTCAAGTGATCGCTGTCGCTCTAATCGCCGGTACTGTAAATTCTCTAAACTGAATTCTTCTGAATTATCAGGCAGCAGCTGTGCCCATCTGCCATCAGCCGTATCGCCTATTACTACGTATCCTTGGCTTATTTCTCCTTTGGGTGATGCAGCCAAACCAACACACAGGTGCATTTCGCCGGTTCTGTGTGTCCGGCAGTTGCCTTTAATGTCGCCGCAATGAATGCACGGATTGCCAATTCGGGTAGGGGCGTAGCTCATGATGCCGCCTCCCCATTTACCGCAGCGTGTTTGGTTAGTATTTGTAGATTTTCAGATACCGAAAGCTTCGAGGCTGCTTTAGACAGGGGTTTTTGCATTTTTACTGCTCCAAATTTTGACTCTGGAGCAGTCCGCTACTAGCTTTTGTCAATACAAATTGCTAGGCTAGTTGACATAAAGTTATTTTTAATGGATTGATCTGCTGAGTACAGATTCCTAGGGGAACGCCTGAGAAACGTTCTTTGTGCGCAAAATGCCTTTTGCCTTTATGTCAATTTAGGTAACAATCGCACTCAAAAAGCTTAGGGGACTGCTACCAGCTTTTTTTTGCTGATGTATTGAAGTTATGTATTGAAGTTGCTATATCTGCTGCTGTATTAGCATCAGTAAACATAAGCATAAATACTCCTATTGGGTGTTTAAAGCCGTTTCCATTCTCTTTACGCCATGTGAGTATGTCTATGTGACTTGAAGATTGGCTAGTCACTCTTAACCGGGCGTTGTGTCAGCGATTGAGTCTACATCGGGAATTGCTGTAAAATCACTCATACTTCCCCCCTCCCGTTGCCGGATTGGCGTAGAAGATAATCCCAGATGCGGCGAATTTCAATGCTGTTGTCAGCAACAAGACGCAACGTCTCAGTTGTAGTTGTGGTGAGTGCATCTACACGGCTAGTGAGCCGGTCAATGGCTACAGAATTCCGACTAGTCTGTTCTTCAATACGAGTAAGTGCCTCATCGTGACGAGATGCTGAATCTTCTAGTCGAGTAAGTACTTCATCGTGCCGCACGGTATTTTGTATGGTGAGTTCAGCAAACCGGGCTAGTGCTGCCTCAAGTCGGTCTAATCTGTCTGGCTGGTCTTGTGTCATATGGTGTACCTCAAATCATCGCCCAACGTTTTTACAGTTTTTTCTGTAATTATTTCTGCCGCTACAGCTAACTCAATCAGAACAGCGGTATCAGCCACAGACCAATTTTTGACTTTAGCTATATCCTCTACTGTGAGTGCTTGGGGGCTGTATTTCTCTAGTATTTTCCTTAAAGCTTTTAACTTTACTCCCAATTTTTGGGCTGTTTCGATGTCTATCATTGTCTAAAAATATACGGCATTTAATTTAATTGGTTGGTTGGCGATCGCGCTTCATTTTTCGTCTTCTTCACTAGTTCTACCTCTGTCTCCCCCTCTGGTTTCCCCTAAAGCTTCAAAATTGGATTCCAATATCCCTAGTTCCTTTCCTTTCTCAATCAATATTTTCTCTAAGTATCTATTTCGGCTATCATTCGACATTCTTGCGGCAATATCTAAAACCTCTATAAGACCTTCATCAAGCCTAAAGCTTATGCTTTTTCTTTTTCTCACGAGTTCTAAGCATGTACACATAAATATTTAACTACTAGTAAATCACTTTGGTGTGCTATTGAGATGATTTTATTGAAAATGAGTTGCTTTTGCATTGCAGTTGATATCAAAATAACTTATAAAGTCTGGATAGTTCTATAAAGCATTCTCATGGCAAAATGAATGCAAATGAGTTGCTTTTGGGTTACTGTATTGAATGTAAGCGCAAAAACAAACAGAGGGAGTCGGCAAGCCCTCAAGAGTAAAGTCAGCTTCCTACCGCAAGCATCAAATTTTGAAAAACTTTCATACAGCCAAGCCAGCGCCTATTTGCGTTACTTTGTGCTGCCATCTGAACCGAAATTACTACAAATAACTAGTTTCCTGATAGAGCTAAAAAAAATCTGGTAGCGATTGCAACGCTAAAAGAGGGTTCGCCCCACGTGAAGCCCCTCAATGCATAGCCCCTAGGCTATCTACAGCTAATCAATACGGCTGTACTAGTCAACACTCCTTGAATTATGGACAAACAAACGCTATTGCAACTTCTCCAAGCGGTGCAAATGGCGCTGAACGTAGCCGAAACTTCCCCTTTTTGGGGTGAAGTTTCTGCTGAAGCCGTTTCTACTGGCGACTTTTCTTTGAATGATTCCCTGGCTGGCATCGAAGTAGCCATCCTCCTCCTAGAAGAGAAGCTCAATGAAGAAAGACCAATTGGACATTAAAAGACGCGAATGCCAGCCGGACAAGCACACATTCGCGCCGTGTCCAGTAACCACAGAATTACCAAACTATGAAAATCTATCGAACTTTGTTCCGGGAGCGCAATCATTGCGACTCCAGGGGCATTCGTGACAGGTTAAGACAAAATTAGTTTTGTCAATAGTAGTTACGCCATAATTTATGACGGTGGTTAGGTATCAAATTCAATATTGTACGGAGTTTTTCAGGTCAGAATAAGTGATGGTTTTTAAGGTGACGCGATCGCTAGCCCAAAAATTGTGTTTTCCATCCCCGTTTTTCCAGAAAAATTAAGCACTATTACTTATTGACAAATTGTTTATGACCTTAACCTGTCAAGAATGCTCCAGGGGTGATGCTCTTTTGGGGCGCTGACATCTGCGTATCTCGCAGTTCTGAGTCATCTTGCGAGTTGATTAATGCTGCTGAGCCAGCGCCCAACAATGCCCCTACTCCAGCCCCAACTTACTCACCGCCAAACAATGGCAGACCGGATGCCCCTACTGGTAGCGGCACTCGGCAAGGCGAATAGCAAAAAACCGAGGTTTAACTGCCTCGGTTCCCACAATCTAGGTGTCTCAAATTACATAGGAGATTATCTCATGGCTAAAAATACGATCGCAATTAACGCCGCTGCCAAAAAGCTTGACGTGCCGGTTGAGAAACTTCGAGAAGTTCTCAAGCCCTTTTATCCTGAAACTTGGGAATCCATCAAATCTATCAAACTGGTTGAATTTGAGACGATCGCGCAGGCACTCCAAGAAATAGCCTCACAACCTGAAGAGGTCGAACCTAGAATCACAATCGAAACGGGGGAGCCTCCAGTAGTACATGACTCACCCGAATTGCAAGATGTGACTGATTATTCTCCAGTATCTGAGATTAGCAGAGAGCATAACGAACCAGAAGACCCCGATATTAACCCTGTCAACTCGTCAGACTCTATCGAACAAGACTTAGATCCTAACGACGAAGGACCATGTGAACTAGCCCCGCAACAAGCACAAGCCCTCAAAATCGCAGTACAGCGCACATTTAGTGACTTTGCAATTGATATTAACAACATTGTTTCAGCCTTGGCTTATGCCAGCGCAATGAAGGCGTTTAGCGACTTCAAAACCATACATAGTGCTACTTTCAGGCATCACGCTGAGCAATACATTAATGATTTCGATTCCGAATATCAAGAGATGCTTGCAGACTTGGATGCAAAGTGCAATCCCACTGATTTTTTAAAACAGCGCGGCATAACTACCGCCTAAATCAAAATCTCGTCGTAGCTAGCACAATACTTTTCACACTTTTCTCGCTAGCTACCTCCTTTTCTATCGTCTTGGTTTTTAAAAACCAACAATCGACCAATTACCCCAACTACGAATATGCAAGAGAACGAAATTAATTACTCTATATTTTCGTGCGATATCACGATTGGCACTGGTGAGTACTTGGATTCAGTTGAAGTGTACGAAGAAGATTTGGAACTGTTGACAGATGAACAGCTAGAAGAAATGGGATTTGAAAACTTTCAAAGAGAAGGAGAGATTGATGATTAATCACGAATTGTCTTGTGAAACAATCAAATACGAATTGGTACAACTTTTAGACAGATTGGTATCAATTCAAAACCAAAAGAATTGGGAAAAATTAGCGACGCCAGAGCTTGAAAGTGATTACCAGCAGGCAATAGAATATCTTGACAAAGTTTGGTTTGGTTGGCGAAATATTGTAAGTGGTGGAATGGAATGAAAATACAAAAATTAATTGAAGAATGGAATGCACAATTACATCCACCATATGTGCAATTGGAAACGTATTGGAAAAAGGAAGGAAGATTTTATGTAATGTTAAATCATTACGGCGAAGAGATTTGTAGAGACACTTCCGTAAATGCAATACAAACAAAATTGTTCTTTTACTTTTCAACGGGCTTGAATTATGAAACTACTTGAATTTCTGAAAGAATGGCACGAGCGCGATATTGCTTATAAGCGAGAAACACATCAAATAGGTTATATTGACGACCAAATAAAGTTACGCTGCTTAAAAGAGGAATTGTATCGTAAAACCTACGCAGGTAGAGATTCTAAAGATTTAGAAACATTAGTCAATGCAATCGATTCAATAACACATTCAATGGAATGTGAACGTCGCCAATGGTTTATTAATTTGTCTCGTGATTTTGTGAATTTTACAGTTAATTTAACTGTTTTGTTGGCAATTGTAAATTTGCTAGCGATTCCTATCTGTAACAATTCACAATCTCGATTCTGTCAGCAGGTGAGATACGCGCCAAATTCGATTCAACGATATTTTTCAGAACCTAAAGACCATACCGTACCACCATTGAACACCCAAGAGTACGAGAATTGGCTTGAAGAGAATCGATAAAAATCAAGGCACTGGAAGTAAGTTGAGTCTACCAGTGCCCCAATCTCTACTTAAGACGGAATTATTTAATTATGCCAAAAAAAGGAACAGTAACCGGTGCTGATTTATCAGGTTCTAGTCGTGGTAAAAAAGGCGGTTTGACAGGTTCTAAACGTTTTGAAGAAAACAAAACAACAGAACAGACTCATTCCCCACACCCAAGTGATGAGGGACTTAAAGACAGATTGGCAGAAAAACTAGGAACAGGTACTACTAGTCAAACACACCAAACACAGATTCAACCATCTAGCAATCAAGCTTCTAGTAATCAAGTTTCTAGTGGTTCAAGTAGATATCTGACGGCTGATAACGTTCCTCACGGCGTCGCAATACCCCAATTTGAACTTAATGGCGCGATCCCATCCGACCTTTACTCAGCTAGTTCAAGTATCCCTGAGTTAGGAGTGAGAGAAGCTAAGCAAGCTCAAATCAAAATCGCGAAGCAAGAGAACGCTCTAGATGTTGCAATTGCTAATGCCAAACTCGGACGTAAAGCCGTTAAGTTAGCCATTGAGCTAGAGAACCTCAAAGGTGATGCAGTTGATTTACACACCGCCCGTATCAATACAGGAACCAAAGTTGTTAAATCTATAAGCGCAGATACGGATTATCAAATTGAATCGTCCAAACTGGAACAGAAAGAGGCGCAATTAGAACAACAACAAATAGCCACTGCTGGAACCCAATCTTTGACCCCGTTAGTACGAGAAGAGTGGGAATTACGAAAAGAGCAGAAAAGTGTTGCAAATGATGCTCTGAGGGTTGATATTGAACGCGCTAGAGCAGATGTCGATGTCAAACGGATTGAAGTTGAGAACAGGCTTTTAGAAGCTTCTGCAAGCTAATCAATTAACTAGAAGGGAACTCTTAACAGAGAACTCTTAACAGGGAGGAACGACCTGTTTCCTGGTAAGAGCTGAATAAAAATAGTGGGTCGCGCGTCCCCCACCAATTGGTGGAACGCCTCGGCGTGGGGGTGATGGTGCCCCCACCTGTTAAGAGTTCCCTGTTAAGAGTTAAGAGTTCCCTTTTAGTAGGAGAAGTAATTATGTCACAACAAAAAATCAACAACACAAGCATCACTATTTTTGCTTCAGTAGTGGCTGGATTAGGATTACTGACTTGGTTGAAAGTACCAGATAATTTCAAGAATGTCTCGGCGACAATCTTTTTCTCAGGCATGAGTATGGTGGCTTGCTCCAAGGTGTTAGAGTCGCAAAATAATATCCAATTACGGGATATATTAAAAGGCTACTCTGAACAAGAATCATCGCAGCTTAAAGATGTCAAGAGATTAAAAGAAGCCAACGCAGCACTGCTTGAAACTAATACAGAGCAATCAAAAACAATTTCTCACCAACAATTACAGTTGGACAAAAATGCAGAAGCCATAAGGCATTTTGATTGGATATTAGCCAAAGCCAGAGAGAATGAACAGACTGCTAAAAGGATGCTTGATGAACATACTGCATCACTAGATAATCGCTTTGCTCATTTTGTTGACGAATATATACGCAAATCTCTAGCAACTCTTGATGATTGTGTTGAAAGAGCTTATACAGCTTTAGTCGATAAAGTCGATTCCTATCTGGCAAAAAGTAACTATGAATCTATCCATCAAGAGTTGGATGCTTATAAAGACAGATTGGTTCAATGCTATGAAAATCACATTTCTATGATTGACAATCACACAGAGCTAGATCCAATAGAGATTAGTTCGGTCGCCGATGCGATTAAGAAGAGTGAAAATGTTACCAAACTGAGCGTCCAAATCCTAGAAGAAATTAGCGCGTTGCGAGTGAAATTCCGCAACGTTCTCAATGTGGACGAGCGCAGAACTTTGCAAGAGCTTAGCGAGTGCCAGCCTTATTTAGTAAAGAAGTCTACAGCTATTGAATCTGTAAGAGAGCAAGCTAGTCATGACCAATCAATCATAGACCGGCTAGAAGCATTAGTTAATGACCAGTCTTCAGCAATTGATTCTGACCTCAAGGACGCAGTACAGCAAATTGAAAAGTTAAATGAAAGAGTCGCAGAATTATCAAAGCCGCAAAACTGGAAATTTGCGCTCTCGCACGAACTAAAAGCTGGAAATATTTTGATTGAGTTTTTTAGCCAACAAAGAATCATTCTTGACCGTTCGCACTACATAGGGGACAAATACGAAGTTGATTTGTACTTTCACACCGACCGAAACAAGCGGGTTATTGTCCCGAAAGAACTTAACGAGTACAGCGAACAACTTTTACAAGTTTGTCGGACTCGAAAACCTGTAACCTTCAGATACGACACTGAAACTGGGTTGATGGTAGCGAACTTAGTATTGAGTTTGCGTCCCAAAAAGGAACCAGACCGCCATGCGATCTACAAAGAGGGTTTAGTTCCTGCATCTGGATTTTGCGACAGAATCTACAAAGCACTCGACAGCAAACAGCAAGGTAAGCCAACCTTGCGGGTTATGGCTGCAACCGGTGAGGGTAAAGGAATAGCGCTTAAAAACCTGTTGGCTTATTGGGTTAACCAACCTGGCTGGGAAATTTGGCTTAGCGACCCTGTAGACGGAAGTGATGAGGACTATTGGGACTGCCCAAAAATCGCTATCAACCCGCAACAAGCAGGCATTGCTTACAACAAGTTTGTTGATTTGCATCGCGCAAGGATAAATCAGTCTCCAGCGTTTACGGACAAGTTTGTGTTGGCTGTGTTTGACGAATTCGATAAGCAGCACAACGATGATGATAAGGAGGACGCACAGAAAATCATGACCGCTATTCGCCATACCAAACAGTGCCAGATACTCGTAGGACAGTGTGCTGAGGTCGGAAAGAATAAGTGGACTTGGGACGATATGAACAACTGCGCTTTGTTGGTTCTGGGTAACTCAATCGGAACTTTGTGCAAACACTTGGCTAAAGATATGGGGTGGAGTATCAAAAGAGCTAACGAAGTCAAAAAGAAATATGAAAAGTTTTCAGAGTGGGCGATTTTGAATAACGATGAAAATCCAGATATCCCAGGCGAGAATCAATATCGTATTGGACTGTTAGTTGTTAGTGGTCGATATGAGTTTTTAGAAATTCCCAGTGCCCACAAGGGAATCATCCGCACCTCAAGAGCTCTAATTCGTGAGTCGCTAAGTACAAACGTTCAAAAAAGGGTTGATTCTAATGATTCAACAGGTGAGTTTGAAGAGATGTTTGATGTGATTGTTGAACCTAACATTATTTGTCCAGAGTGTGATTCTGAAGATACTAAACGAAATGGGAAAACCCGGTCAAATCCACCGAAACAGAAATATATTTGTAATGAATGTGGACATTCTTGGATTGAAGATACCAGTTATTAGTTAACAAGAATTACCCGAAAATAGGGATGTAAATGTTGGTTGCTAGCTGATTGCGAGCGCAACCATTCTCAACAACCAGCAACCAAACAGCAACCAAGCAGGCTTCAAACCCTGATAATTACGTGGTTGCTAGCAACGGTTGCTAACCCTAAAGGGGGGTAATGGTTGTTGTGGTTGTTGACAATGAATTAATAGTAGTTGAATTGAGAATAGTCCAGAAAAAGACTATCTACAATGTTAGTAAATACTATTAGTAAAAACCGAAAACTCCGAAGAAATTATTTGTGAGCTTGAGAATTTTCGCCAGCGATAGCGGCAATTCAAAGCAGCCTTCTTTTTCTACTGTATTACTCAATTTTTCTGTGGTAAAAAATAAGCGACTTTAACAGTTATCAGTTATCAGTAAACAGTTATCAGTCGTTGTTGGGTAACGGTCTGCCCACTCTCAGGCGCGTTAATTGACAACTGAAAACTAATAACTGAAAGCCGAGAACGTGGCGCGAGCGTTGGTGGCGCTTATCAGTCCCCCACCATACGCCGTCAGGAGTGATAACTGATAACTGATAACTGATAACTGATTTAAAGAGGTTCTGGGGATGAATCGTCAGTGGCAGGAAAGAGACGACCATGTAGAGGGGTATATCTACTTAATCGAGGCCAAAAATGTAACAGGGATTGTGCCTGGTAAATTGATTCGGCGCTGCAAGATTGGCTTGACCCGTAATCCAGAAGCCCGTTTAACAGCACTTATTACCAATCAACCGCCCTGTGACTATGTGATTTTACGAACCATGGCGGTGTTTTGATGATTGCATCAGACGTGGTTGAGAAAAGAATCAGGCCATTAGATCGAGAAACGAACAGGTAATTTCTTCAGATGTATTCAAGGCTTATTCACAGATTAAAAACATCTGAACGTTTATTGGGGATTCCCTACACCATCCCCACCCTTTCTTAATATCTGAAAAAATACAACCGGCATGAAGAATATGGCTCACTGTACACCAGCATCTTCTCAAAAACCGTGTACGCAGTACCTTTTAAACATTTACAATCGCCCGAAAACTATTACTCAAAATCATGAGTTTGAGTTACCATTAGAATCCCTATGGCAAGTGCAATCTGGTTTAATCCGAGAATTCTATTTGAGCGCGTCGGGTGATTGGTTATTTCAATCGCTTTATAAGTGCGGAGATTATCTTGAGATATTACCAGAGATTACGAATTTGAAGGCGGTGCATGAAAGCACCATCATCCAAATAAGTGATAAGGATATTTCTGCTGTAAAAGTATTGGAGCAGCTTCACAGGCAGCAAGAGTTTCAGCATTTACTTTCGCTACCAAAAACCCAAGGTGACGAGGGTATTTCGATTCAACGGTTAGTGCTGTAATCGAAGTGGTTTTTCAAGCATTTTTCAGAAAGCTTCACAGGCGATCGCCATTTTGTGTTTCCGTACTTAACTCATGAAGATTTTGGGATTTTCATTGGCGTGGGTCGCATTGCTATAACTGCGGCAATGAAGAGATTAAAACTTGAGGGTGTCGTTGAATCTTCGTCTCGTCATCAAGGTTATGTCATCAACAAGCAGCGCTTGTTTTCAAAGGTTAACGAATTGTTTCGTTGAAGAACACCACCACCATCAGGCGGACTTCAGTTATCAGAGTGCGGTGCCGATAGAATCCTGCCCGCTACGGTACTGATTACCGATAACGATATTGAATTTATACCCAGTTTTTGCGGTGATTGTGTCTCTCAAGGAGGCTAGTTTCTCTGTCCAGGGCAGTGGTTTTAACAGCACGCTCTTGGATTCATAAAAGCATAAGGCAGATCGTGGGCGAAGCGAAAATCGCTCGCCACCCACTGCGATGCCGGGAGTTCAATCACTGTCACCCTTAGTACACATAGATTACTCCCAAGTGATGAACGATCACTTCTACAAGGAGAGTCTTGTTATCCCAATTCGTGGCACGATATTATCACAGTCAAGACAACACATAAAAAGCAGCAAACCCGCCTAATGGTCGGCGGGTTTTTCCTTGAGCATTTCTTTTAGTTTTTTCAATAGCTGCCTGAGAGAATCGTTCTCTTCTCTCAGGCGGCGATTTCCCCCAGCACCACCTCTTCGAGTTTTTCAAGTCTCTGTCTTAGCTCTAAAATCTCACCTGATGGGACTTTATTTCCAAGGTATTGGTCAATTAAATCGATTAGGACATCAGTAGCATTCTTCCCTTCAAGCTTGACCTTTTGGTAAAAAGCGTCTTTCTTTTCTGGCGAAATCCTGATGTTTAACCTCGTCTCAGCCATAGTATTTTCCTCATTTATTGTTTAACGCTATCAATAAAAGCCTAGGGATAACAAGTGTACATACGAGTAACCGAGGCTAATTATCCCATTGGGTTTACAAATGGGATGATAAAATAGTATATTAGATTCATGTCAAAAGCAAAAAGCGATCGCCCCGTCTAGCAAACTAGTGCGATCGCCTTTTATCCAACTGAATGGAGATTCTATTATGACGCACTCAACACAAAAGGTGCAAGCACTTTTCGCCCCTTACGTTGATGATCTTGCCGTTGCACAAGCATCAAACGAGCATCAGATAAAAGTACCGTGTGATTCTGCTTTTG
>JBHYDF010000081.1:0-32258 GCA_051861145.1 Nostocaceae cyanobacterium | reverse complement strand
GGAACGTTTATACCCGACTGTCTCACCCGGCAAAGTTTGTGTGACAGAGTACTAGTAGTCCGCCAACCCAAAAATACCGGGTGAGGGTGGGGAGTAGGGAGTGGGGAGTAGGGAGTGGGGAAAGAATTTCTTTAGTTGTATTCTTGCAGGAACCCGGCTTACGTTGAATTGGTGGAGTACTAGCTTCCCGTCTTATTTAGGTAAAACTTGTTTTAGTGCTTCTATGAGTCGATCCACACTTTCTTTGCGGCTATTGAAACCCATGAGTCCAACGCGCCAAACTTTACCGGCTAGTTCACCAAGTCCACCACCAACTTCAATCCCATGTTCCAAAAGTAATTGACGTGCGATCGCTTTTCCATCTACTCCTTCTGGTATGCAAACTGTGGTTAATGTTGGTAGTCGATACTCTCGCTCAACGTGCAAGCTAAGTCCTATTTCTTCCAATCTTTGCCAGAGATATTCTACATTTTCTTGATGACGCCGCCAGCAGTTTTCCAATCCTTCTTGAGCAACTAAACGCAGCGCTTCCCTTAAGCCATAATACAAGTTAATGGGTGCTGTGTGGTGATAGACGCGATCGCTTCCCCAATATTTACCCAATAACGTCATATCTAGATACCAGTTAGCTACCTTGCTTTGACGCTGTTGCAATTTCTCAGCAGCACGGGGACTCATTGTAAATGGTGAAGCACCAGGTGGGCAACCCAAGCCTTTTTGGCTACAGCTATAAGCTAAGTCAACTCCCCATTCATCAAGAAATATGGGTACACCTCCTAAACTAGTGACTGTATCTACTAATAGTAAACAGCCAAATTCACGACATAATTCACCAACCCCTTCTAAGGGTTGACGTGCGCCTGTGGAAGTTTCTGCATGAACTAAAGCTAGAATAGCTGGACGATGAGTTTCTACGGCAGTTCGCAACTCATCCAATGTAAAGATTTGTCCCCAAGGTTTTGTAATACTTTTCACTTCGGCTCCATATCGTCCAGCCATATCCACAAGCCGATTGCCAAAGTATCCACTTACACCAACTAATACTCTGTCACCAGGTTCTACAACGTTGGCAATTGTTGCTTCCATTGCAGCCGTTCCCGTACCGCTAACGGCAATGGTTAGAGGGTTTTCCGTTTGCCATACGTAACGTAGCAATGATTGTATTTCATCCATGAGTGCCAGAAAAGCTGGATCTAGATGCCCAACTGGTGGGGTATTCATGGCTGCAAGCACTGCGGGATGGGCATTTGAAGGGCCTGGTCCCAGTAGCAGACGTTCTGGTATTGATAAAGGTTGGAGTTGTAAGTGCTGGCTGTTATTTATGGAAATTGTTTGCGTCATTATCTGTTTTTGAGTAGATAATACTTTCTTAAAGCATCATAAAGCGATCGCATACTATAAGCGTTACACGTCATTCACTCAACTACACCTTTGACTCTGTGATGATTATCACATATTACAAGACAATCAGATGTAAAAAAGCGATCGCTCTCCTGAAGGTGCAGTTTGAGAGGGCGATCGCTCAATTTTTTGTAATTAGGGTAGAGTAAAGCGAAATCTAACTGACTAGTAGATAAATAGTAGATTTAGTAGTTCCAATCTCATCAACAATTAAGCCAGATGATAGTTGTTTTTAGTCAACTACAAAGATTAAGGTTTATAGGCAAAATTGTTGTCTTCATTTGACTCTGTTACTTGGTTGATAGCATCCACAAAATACAATCTTGGAGATGCTGCCGCACCAGGCAAGTTTACGCTTATTTGTCCACCAGGTTGTATAGCAGGGACACCGGCTGTTCCATTGCGAATCCAATTTATAGCATTATTGGGAGTCCTGTAACCGTATAAACGAGCAGGTTTAGAAGCTACTGAGCCAAGATTCTGAATTTTTACTTGGTCTGTATTACCGGCTTGAGAAACGTCTATAATTGTCAGGTCAGATACTGCTGCTCGAAGTTGCATTTCTGTTTCAGGTTCTTCGGTTTCAGGTGTTTGCATTTCCTCAGTTTCTGTTTCCTGAGTTTCTGTTTCCTGGGAATATGCTATTTGTGAACCTGCTAAAAACAGAAATAGTAAAGAGGTAGCAAATCCTGCTGCAATAATTTTTCTCATGTTTCTAATCCTTGTATGTTGTTTTTGTAGGTTGTGTATTAGCCAAGTCTGGACTTCATGAATTCCGAACAAAATAGCCGCTAATGGGTTGAATTGAAATAGGTAAAAATTTTAGTGGCGAGTTTATCTCGTTTTTACTCACGAGATGATTACGTTAGCTGTTAGCATTTCCCTACTTAGGACTGTATTGACCAACTTGACTTTTTACTTTTATCATTGGGTGAGCAAGTTTAGTTTGCTTGCTCTGTTATCTTTAACGAATGCTCTATGCAAAATATTCCAAAATAGATGGGAATTTCTTAGAGCCGTGAAATAAATTTCCGGCTATGTAGAGACGTGCCATGGCACGTCTGGGACAAACCCTTAGAAACGGGTTAAAGCTGATAATATAACTTGTAACATTCTTAATAATCGTAGTAGGGCATAACCCCACCTACACCTGATTAAAGGTTTTAACCCATTAAAAATGGGTTTAAGCTTTCAGCCCAAAACTTTAGTTTCGGGCGTGATGTAATGTGATCGCACATACCTTTCTTCTGCTCGACTTTATTTGAGTTTGATTGAGAAAGCTTGTTGGCTTGCTCTATTAGCTGTAACAAAGGCTTAATATAAAATATTCCGAAATTTGTTACAAAAATTTTGTTTAATTTATTAGAACTTTTTCAGGGTTGTAAAGTCACTTTTAGTGGAAGCACTAATTGCTTACCTGGTAGTGATTATGCATAAATACTGACAGTTCAATCGTATAAATAAGATGTTTAAGTTATTAACCCGGTTTTGACAAAAGCCGGATTAATTAAGATGTAATAAATGAGACAGAGTAATCTCAGATTAGTTTTCTCTGCTGATCCGCGATCGCTTTTGTCTAAAACATTCCCCTCATTTTGGAGGAGGACAGGTAACATGGTCTCAAAGCGAGTCCTAGAGTCTTATAAGAAACTGCTGAATTATGCCAGCCGCAGCACAAATCAAATGTTTGAGGAAATTTTAGTAAATCCGGAACATCAACAAAGAGTAAAATTAATTGCCAAAAAATACACCAGAGGTACTTCAGTCGCTTGGGAGGATGCTTTCCAAACTGCACAAATAAAACTTCTCGAAGCTGTCAAAGCCGGAAAGTTCCGTCAAGGAGGAATAAAGAATTTTTATCATTGGGCAATGGTAGTGGCTCGATATGAGATTATTGATTTTGTGCGTAAAGAAAGTCGGCGGAGTTGCCAAAGTCTAGACGAAAGAATTCCGGGAACTGATGTGTCTGTACTGGATACCATTGCTGACGAGTTTAATCTGTCAGATACGGTAGTGCGTGCAGATTTAGTTTCCAGAGTCAGACAGGCTGTTAAAAAACTGTCTTTGTGCTATCCTGAGCGAGGCTATCTGCAATTGTGGCAAGGACTGGTTCAAGGCAAAAAGCAAATTCAACTTGCTGCTGATTTACAAGTTAGCCAAGGTGAAATTTCCAGGCGTCAAAAGGAACTTGTCGGACGCCTTGCTCAAGAATTAGGATTATTGGAACCTGAAGTGGTGAAACAGGAACAACAAAGAAGTAGTAAACCAAAAGCAGTGCGAAAACGCTCAAATAAGCAATGGTAGAACATTAGACTAAAGCTCTGCACTTACTCTAACATTTGTAAAGATTAAAAAAACTTGTCATAGAATCAAGCGATCGCCCGTTAAAACTAATAGATACCATGACTCTAAGAGGATGTTTGAACAGTCTCGCGTGACACATTAAGTTATAGTAGATCCCCCTAAATCCCCCTTAAAAAGGGGGACTTTGAGAAAATTTTCCCGCTCAATTGGGGACTTTGAGAAAATTTTCCCGCTCAATTGGGGACTTTGAGAAAATTTTCCCGCTCAATTGGGGACTTTGAGAAGATTTTCCCCACTCAATTGGGGGACTTTGAGAAGGTTTTACTCTTACTCTCTTCCTACCAGAAGATTACCTATTAAAAACCGCTAAGTCGCGCCTGTTCGCCAAGATTCAAGATAAGTAATTTTACACTGGGAAAAGAGTAAAAAGGGGGACTTTGAGAAGAAAGAGAAAAATTTTCCCCCCTTTTTAAGGGGGGTTAGGGGGGATCTAATATTTCTCAAACATTCTCTAAATGGCGATCGCAACTCCTCATCATCCGGAAATAAATTTATGCGTACTAACTCCTGTCAATCTACATCTGTTGAAAGACAAGAATATTACCTACGAAAACCCGAACCTGGAGAAATTTGGGAAGTTAGCCGCCAGGTACGAAGTCCACTAGAATTTTCTATTGAGGAACAGAAGCGGCTTTACTCAGATGTAGCAAGAAACTTTTTATGGGGTGATTCACCTCAACGCTATGTAATTATTATTAATAATTCTGAAACAGAGCAAGAGTGGCAAATTGTTTCTGTAATGATAATTTCTGAGAAAACAGATTTTTTAAATGATATAGATTTGTTAATTACTTCAAAAATTTCTGGACTAGAACAGGATTTTCTGGTAGAGACTTGGCATGTAGTGGAAATGCTAAATTGTAACTTACTACAGCCAGTAGGGCAAAGACTTTCTCGTAATACTTATGATTTATTGCTAAGCGTGGGAGACTACTATCACGGTTTGATTGATGAACCGCCTAAAATATCAGAAATTCAACGTTCAGGGTTAAAAATTGGTACTCAAGAATCCTCACAGAAACCAGAAATATTGAAATTTCATCAACAAGAAAAAGCTTGGAGTGATGTATTAACTGTACCAGTGGCAGCTTACCGTACTTACTTAAAGGGTATAAGGTTAGCGGAGGCGATATGTGATGAAGCAATGCAAGTAGAACAAGAGTTAGAGGAAATTAAGCAGAATAATAATATATTTTTAGATGCATTATATCCTGTTGTTAAGAATACAAAAGTGCTTCTGAGTAGCTGGTTGCAAAATGTTTTTGATACAGATTGGCAAGTTTGTTCAGAAGTATCAAAATTAGCCATAGCCACTAGAAGTTTTGAGCCTTCAAACAACGAAACTCCCACAAATCCTGATGAAATTGCGGTATTGATTGAGCAATTATCTTCTGAACAAAATGAACACCAACGCCGTAAAATTGCCAAACGTTTAGGAGAAATCGCTACCGGTAATTCTGAAGCAATTCAGGCTTTGGTTAATTTGTTACATACAACCCAAAACGATGAAACTCTGTGGACAGCAGTAGAAAGTTTGTGGAGAATAGATCCGGGAAATCCCGCCACTGGTGTGAGAAGGGTAAAAATAGTTGATTTGGGAATGCAAGTAGCTGGAGAAGCTGTGGCTTTGGCTGTAGCGCTTGTGCAGAGAGCTGAGGAACGAGTTAGTATACTCTTGCAGGTATATCCCGTAGGTAACGAGTCGTACTTACCACCGGATTTGAAGTTGATTTTGTTGGATGAGTCCAGAAATATTCTCAGTGAGGTTGCGGCTCGACGTGCAGATGTTTATATTCAACTTAAGCTTAACGGTCAACCAGGTGAACAGTTTAGTGTGCAAGTGGCGCTTGGTGAGGCTAGTATTATGGAAGATTTTGTGATTTAACGGTAAAAGTACCCTGAATGGGTACTGTCAAAGTTGGAAAGAGTAGTTAAAATTTCGGGTGCTATTGCAAATTTTGCATAAAAATAAAAGTATCTGAACTTTCGCTTATTATTCATGTCCCTAGACTTCTCTGGTAAAAACCTGCAAGGTCGTTCTTTTCAGGGACAAGACCTCACGGGTGCAGATTTTAGTTATACTGACATTCGAGGATGTAATTTTACTGATGCTATTCTCAAAGATGCAAATTTCAGCCATGCAAAAGCAGGGTTAGAAATATACTGGCAATTTTTCCTACATTTAGTTTCATTTTTGCTAGCTGCAATATCTGGTGCTGCTGCTAGATTTGCTGGTGGTATTGCTGCGGCAGTTTTAACTCATAATTCCCTTATATATCAAAGTTTTCCTACTTTAAAGATAATTAATCTGGCAATTGTTCTCACTATATTAGCTGTTTTATTTCTATTTATTGCTAGGCGAGGAATCACAAATGATTTAGTTGGTTTCCTTGGAGTATTAACAGCAGCTTTAATTTTATTTGGAGGTTTAGCGGGTGTTTTTTATTTAGCAGGAATTGATACTCAAGAAGTGGGTTTACGCTTACTCATGAGAGTAGCTTGGGATTTAGCTGGAACCTTACCTTGGGGTGTAGCTGGAGCAATGTCTGTTTCTCTAGCTGAAATTTTATATTTTTGGAATTCAAATTTCTGGAATTCCAAAATAATCTCGCTTCTTGATATTGCTGAAATTATAATTTTGATAGGAATTTGGGCTTGGACTTGGGACATAGTTAAAGAATTTTTTTCGCATACAGAATTTACTGTGGTTACAGCTGTAGCTATTGCTGTAATTTTACTTGGAAGTTATATTGCTTGGCACATTTTTGCTGAGGATAAAAGGTTTACCTCGCTCCGGTCAATTATTATAGCTTTTGCTGCTAATAAGGGGACAAACTTTTACCACGCTAACCTAACCGACGCTAATTTTAGCCAAGCTAATCTCAAACATACTTATTTCAGAAGTGCCAATCTGACACGCACAAACTTTCATAAGGCAAAAAACTTAGAACTAGCTAGGGTTGGCAATACAATTTTAATAAATGCGCAAGTTCGAGATTTACTAGTCTCTAAAAGAGGCACAAATAAATTTTATAGGGGTTGTAATCTCAAAGGTGCTAACCTAGCAGGTGCAGACATTAGCTACGCTGATTTAGTAGAAACAAATATCAGTGAAGCTACATTTTTTGACGCCAATTTGGAGGGTGCAAACTTAACCAAAACTCAAGCTTTGCACACAAATTTTCAACAAGCACGGCTGACAGCAGCTTGTTTAGAAGCGTGGAATATTGATAGTACTACTCAACTTGCTGGGACAATTTGTGATTATGTGTATCTTTTGAACAACCAAAGAGAACGCCGTCCTAGTAGTGGAAATTTTGCGCCGGGAGAATTTACAAAATTATTTCAAGAAGTTTTACATACAGTTGATATCATTTTGCGTAATGGTTTGAGTTTACCTGCGCTGGCTTATTCATTACAACAGTTAAAGATTGAGAACGAAGGTACAGAACTTTCTATCCGCAGCATTGAAAATTTAGGGGATGGCGTTATATTAGTAAGAGTGAATATACCCGCAGAGGCTAGCAAAGAGAAAATTCATGCTGAATTTACTCAATATTATGAAAATGCTTTGAAAGCTTTAGAAGAAAATTATAAGTCGCGACTGAAGAGTAAAGATAAGCAAATTGAAGAATGGAAAGAGTTTGCTCATTTGTTAGCTAGCCGACCTGTAAATATTCAAGTTAATCAAACCACAGAAACAGAAAAAAATATTCAAGGCAAGTTAGTTGTTTTAAAAATTGGTAAAGGTGACTTTAATACTGGTTTTCCAGTTACGCTGCAAATTAGCAGAGAAGAAACTTTTCCATCGGTGGAATGTACAGGTGAATTAAGTTCAGATTTACATATTCCTAAACTTTATAATCAATGGCAATCGGCATATTGCAGAAGTTTTAATCTTTATTTTCGCTTGGATGTACCAGCAACACAAATTACTAATATTAGTAGAAATGAATTTTTTGAAGAATGTACTAATGCAGCAGAAAATTTGCGTAAACATCTCAATCTTTGGCTAAATTCGGAAAATTTCCGTCCAGTCAAAGAGCGAATGTTAGAAAAATTAAATGCAAACGAGTCGATTAGAATTATTTTACAAACAGAAAATAGCCTACTGCGGCGACTACCTTGGACAGTTTGGGATTTGTGCGATCGCTATCCTAAAGCTGAAATTGCGCTTTCTTCACCGACGTATGATCACGTAGAATCATCCGTATCCCGCAAAACTAAGGTGAGGATATTGGCAATTCTCGGTAATAGTACTGGGATTGACATTCAGAAAGACCAAACTTTGTTGCAAAACTTACCGGATGCTGAAGTCAAGTTTTTAGTGGAACCGCAACGCCAACAGCTAAATGATGAACTTTGGGCGCAACCGTGGGATATCCTGTTTTTTGCTGGTCATAGTTCAACCCAAGCTGATAGGGAAATTGGGCAAATTTACATCAATAAAACCGATAGTTTAACTATTCTCCAGCTAAAACATGCGTTGAGAAAGGCTATTGAACAGGGTTTGCAGTTAGCAATTTTTAATTCCTGTGATGGCTTAGGACTAGCAGTGAATTTAGCAGATTTGCATATTCCCCAGATAATTGTCATGCGCGAACCTGTACCTGACAAGGTTGCGCAGGAATTTTTGAAGAATTTTCTCACAGAGTTTTCACGCGGAAAACCTTTGTATCAGTCAGTGCGGGAAGCACGGGAAAAGTTGCAAGGTTTAGAGGATCGCTTTCCTTGTGCAAGTTGGCTACCTGTTATTTGTCAGAACCCTGCGGAAGTTCCACCGACTTGGGAGGAGTTGGGGAGGAGACAAGGAGAATAGGGGACAAGGAAGAAACTACTGACTAATGACTAATGACTATTGACTCTTGACTTTTGAGATTTTAAGTTCTTGTTTGATTTTCTTCTATATATAGTATGGTGGAAAATTGTTCCCCAAATCCACTTGAAAAATAAACAATCATGAGAGAGAATCACAACAAGCAAATACGCACTTGGGCGATGCTGTGTCATCTCTCGGCTTTGTTGTGGATACCATTAGCTTTATTAGTGCTTCTGGGAATACCCCTGTATTTACCATTTTTGAATATTTTGGGACCGCTGATTATTTGGCGATGGAAAAAAAGACAAGACCCCTGGATTGATTTTCAGGGAAGGGAATCATTGAATTTCCAACTTTCACTGATGGTTTATGCTTTAATTGTGATTATTATGTCTTTATTTTTAGTTTTCACAACCTGTGGTATCGCCTTAACAAGTAAGATAGCTTCCCATCAATTAGAAACTATTTTTAATACTTTATTAACTGTTTTGGGTATATTAATTTTATTCTTAATGATATTGCAATTAGTTTTAGTCAGTTTAGCAGGAACAAAAGCCTACAAAGGTCAGCATTATCGCTACCCATTTACGATTAGATTTATAAAATAAAATTGTCAGTATTGCATAATTGCAATAAAAATTAATTTTTTACCTCACGCAAAGCCGCAAAGGCGCAAAGAATGTCACAATCGGGTAGGTAAGAGTGTAGAGTGTTTAAAGGTGAACCTTGCAAAAATTAAGTCTATGGTTAATCAAGATGCAATTGGCGTTGCAGTTGTCGGTACGGGGTTTGGTCAAAAAGTCCACATTCCTGCATTTCAAGCACATCCCCGCACCCAGATAGTTGCTGTCTATCACCGAGATTTAGAAAAAGCCCAAGCCATAGCACAATCCTATAATGTTCCCTACGCTTGTAATACAATTGCAGATATTGTTTCCTTGAGTGAGGTGCAAGCTGTCAGTATCGCTACACCACCTTTTTTGCACTACGAAATGGCTAAGGAAGTTTTAGAAGCTGGGAAGCATTTGTTATTAGAAAAGCCAGTTACTCTGAATGTAGCCGAAGCAAAAGAACTTTATTTATTAGCAAAAGAAAAAGGCGTTATTGCTACTGTAGATTTTGAATTTCGGTTTGTACCGGGATGGCTGTTATTTTGTGAACTTTTATCGCAAGGGTATGTAGGTGACAAACGTCTGATTAGAATTGATTGGTTGGGTTCTTCTCGTGCTGATGCTTCTAGACCTTGGAATTGGTATTCGCAAAAAGAGAAGGGAGGCGGTGCATTAGGTTCTTTGGGTTCCCACGCTTTCGATTATATTTATTGGCTATTTGGACCGATACGCAGATTAAGCGCCCATTTTACTACAGCTATACCGGCGCGACCAGACCCGGTTACTAAAGAATTAAAGCCGGTGAATACGGATGATACCTGTATGTTAATGTTGGAATTGGCAGATGGTACGCCTTGTCAAGTATGCATAAGTGCGGTGGTACATGCACAGCGTACCCATTGGCTAGAAGTTTATGGCGATCGCGGTACTTTAGTTTTAGGCAGCGAGAATCAAAAAGATTACATTCATGGATTCCGTGTGTGGGGTTCTCAGCCTGGTAAGCAATTGGCGGAAATAGAAATTCCCAATCGGTTAATTTTTCCCAAGAATTACGCTGATGGTCGCATTTCTGCGTTTATTAGAGTCGTAGATCAATGGGTACAGGTAATAGAAACAGGTGAAGAAATTGTTCCATCGTTGCGAGAAGGGGTTTATTCTCAGTTGTTGATGGATTTATGTCATGAATCAAATATTACTTTTAATTGGGTAGATGTACCACTTTTGGAGAGATTTCTAGTTGGTAATTAGCCCGCCCTGCACTGCAAGTGCAGGGCTAATAGCTAAAGTCCATTAAAATGGACTGAGAGTAATTCATGAATTACCGCTACGCAAGAATAAGGTTTTCGACCACATCGCAGCGTAAGTCTTGAAGAAAATATATTTCGCGCTTAAAGGGAATTGGTATAAGTCTTTCTAAAACTAGTATCAACTCTTTGCGTTGCTTCTCCTTGTTCAACCTTCACCAAATTTTCTCTAGTGTTGGCGATGGTAATATATAAGGGAATTCCACAATCGACCGCCGCTAATACTAAAGAAGCAGACAAGGTTTTTGTACCGCCGGTGTAGTCGGCGATAATTTCATGTTCAGGGTTTTCTTGTAGGTGGCGAATGTAGTTGTAAGTAAGCTGGTAACATTCTGATAGGTTATCGGGATTTTGGATGAGAATTAAATCGCGTTTTGGTTGAAAGCGATCGCCTAATTCTACTTGTGTGGGAATATTCGGTAATTTTTCGATTACTTCGCTTCCGCGTCGTACTTCGCAAGGGGTTCCTTCGCCAATGATTTGGGATTTGCTACCTTTGTCGCCATCGGAGGCGATAAAGATGACGCGATCGGGTTGGAGAGTGCGAATTGAGGTGACGATGGGTTGAAAGGAACCGCCAACGGTGACGAGGAGAATTTTAGGCATTGAAATAATTAACATCACTAAACAGCAAATTCAGAAAAGAGAGTTTCTAAGCTTGAAATTAACTCGGTTTTTACATATTTCTGTAATTTTGTCACATCAGCAGAATGACGACGCATTTCTGCATGAGCAATATCATTGCGGTATTTAATCAAATCTGACCAAGTAAGAGTGAGTTTATCATCTTTTGAACGAGCAGTGGCTTTGGTTAAATCACGTTTGATTCTTTTCATGTCGTTAAGTTCATTCTCCACTGTTTCCCGATTAGATTTATTCAGATAATCCATTCCCTTAGCAACACATCGCGCTGAAACCACCCATTCTCGCGCCAATAAAATCGCCTGCGCTCCCATTTCTTTCTTTACATACCAACGCAAAAGCAAAAAGTGTTTCTGTAATGCAGATTGGCTATTTTCTAACTTATCTGGATTTGAGAGAGAAAACTGACTATAACTCTGCTGAATTTGTTCAGAAAGCAACTCAAAAGGTTTGGCAAAAAAACCTACTTCTTTCGCTAGTTCTGCTGCGGGAATTTTTTGCAAGTTAGCTGTTTCTTTTAAAACTCCCATTGAGCGAATTAATTCTAATGAACGCGAAATTTCTTGAATAGAAGTGCCTAATTTCTCCAACAGTTGTGGCGGTGTACCTTGCTGCTTATCCTGATGAGAAAAATCTTGCTGAATTGTGGATAGTAACTGACCTAAACTCACAGAGGAGCCAGTAGTAATAAATTGTTCTGTTGCTGTCAGCCAATCAAGTAACTTAATAGCAGGAGTCAAATCAAAAATTGGTGGTTGTTGAGGATTAGCTTCAAAAGCTCCGTAATAAACTCCTTGAATCTCCACGTTTCTAGCTTTTTGCAAAAACGCACTAGCGAGGAAGACTAGAAGAGGAATAGAACGAAAGGCGTTGGTGATATCAAATAATACTTTAGAACCCGGATTAACTGCACCTACAACAGCATCAAAGATTTGCCAAAGTTCTGTTTCCGACTTACCAGAGGGAATAGAAACGTCTTTAAGAGAGATGCGATCGCGCAAACGCTCATTTAAATTTTCCCAATGCTTTTCTCGTGCTTCTGGAGTCAAAAATACTAATACTTCATTGATTTTTTGGCCAGGATAGATAAGTTCATATAATTCACAAAAAGCCTGCGCTACATAAGGAGTAGATGTTTCTACTTGCTTACCTTGCCAAGCATAGCAAGCAGGTTTATAGTCAGTTATTCCCAAAAATGTCAGAAGTTGCAGCATAGTTGTTTACTTTTGGTTAATCAATTCTGTTTTTCCCATCCCTAAACGGGTTTTCATTCCCGTACCCGAAAATTGAGCATAATTAACTAACAAATTCGCTACATTTGCCAATAAAGAATCAGCACGGTTGAGGACTTGTAGCGTTACATCGCCAACAAATCCGTTTACATAACCCTTTTGCAATTGGAGCGATCGCGTTGTAATTTTATGATGTTTAATGAAAATAACTTCGCTCAGGTAGGCAATTAATTCATCACTTCCCAAATAAATAGGAGCAAAATTATTCCAGCGTTCTAACCAACTGTGAAACATTAACGTAGGTAAGGGTAAAGGTAAGTGTGTGCTACCCTGAGCAAAGGCTGTGGGAGTGATAAAATGCAAGTCAATTCGCCTGGTTGGTTCTGGTTCATTTGCCACCAAATTTGTGTATAGTTCTTCATAACTGCTAGTTTCGTCTTCGCGGCTGATAACGTTAAACTTTGCTCCAAGGAATTCTAGAGATTCTGATAGATTGAGATTAGAAATAGCTTTGGCTGAAAATTCTTGTAATCCAGACAGAGATAATTTGTAAAACTCCTGCGGATGAAAAGTTAAAAAGTCTTTGGAAGGAGGGGAGAAACCGAGAATTCCTGAGTAAGAAGTAGAAGGTATCGCCTCGCTTCCTATTTCTAAACCTAGCTGTTGATGTAGTTGTTTCACCAGTTCCAAATTATATGAACGTGGTAAAACTGTTGGTTCGGATACACTTAATGTCCAAGTAGAACGAATTAGCATGAAAATTATAAAGTTTTGAATTTAACCCATCCCGGTACAAATTTTATTTCACCATTCGGATTCATCACAGTTCGCCTAGATTTTGGCGCTTCAAAATTAGGCGCTTTCAAACCACAAGTATCGCGAATTTCTTCTCTCAGTTCGTCTTTTAGAAGTAAATCTACCGTTGTTCCCGTCATTCCACTACCCCAACCTAATCTGAGGCTATAGGGACATTTCTCTTGTTCGTAAAATTCGCGAATATAATTAAAATCTAAATTTTTGCCTGCTGCATTAATATTATTTTCAATTCCTTGCCAATAATCATGCTCATAGTCCCATTGTTCTTGGGTGAATTCCTGACAAATTGTTACAAGTTCTTCTAAACTGCTGAATGGTATTTTCATTTTTTGCTTATGTTTGAACCATGAAAGCATTTCTGTATCTAAAATGAGAGTGAAATTTGTCTGAACATTCCGTACCATTTCAGCATAAATTGTCGCTCTATACTTGGCTAAAAAATCAGGAAATCTACTAGAAACTATCACCTCAGCTATAACAGGTATGTTGACAGGTATTTGTTGACCTTTTTTAGTGGTGATTTTCTTTTCTACAATTGGTTCCGAGTCTGTCACTTTCAATGCTCTTAAAAAATCTGTGTTGGAACCTTCTTTCCCAAAAAATTTTCTATCTTGATAAGTAAGAGAAAATTCAGAGAAAAAACTATCCATGAATAGGTTATCGTCAGCAAATTTTTGTTTATTTTTATTGCTAAGTTCTCCTAGTCTTTCTCTTAATTTTTTCTCAATCTCACTAACACGTTTTGAAGCGGGTACTTGATAACGGTCTGCGTGTTTGAGTAAATGATAGGCTATGGCTGTTCTAATCGCACCTTTAATTGAAGAACCAGGGATAAATAATTCTCCCATGCCATTACGAATCATAGGACGTAAATCTGTAATTTTTTCGTCTGTGAGCTTTTGACTAATTCCTATTTCTGGAAAAATTGGTTTCCCATATTCATCATTAACCTTCCACCACTCAGAACCAAATGTTTCTCTGAGTAGTTTATTCAAATCATTTTGTTCTTCTATTGCTTGAATATAATCATTCAAAAATCTTCCTCCCTTTTGCTGCAAAGCTTTTGCTAATGCTTCTTGATTGGGGAGATATACTTTGTTAGCTGTCTGTACATATTCAAAAGGATTTAATCTAGATACAGATGAGCCAATGTGTAAGATAGGACTTGTCAACTGTATTCTTCTGGATTGATAAACTTCAGGTTTTTTAAGTGCAAAGTCAGGAGAAGTAACCATGTTTTTATTAATCCTGTACTTGAATTGGCAGACTTAAGCTAATTCCACTTCGGTAGACGGGATGTGTTGTAAATTGTCTTGGGGTGACATCGGCAAGTTTTCCTTGTGGAATTTCTGGAAAAACTGAGCCTTCAGCAAACATGCGAATAAATTGGCGGCGTAATTGACTTCCAGAAAAAGGAGAGGCTATCCAACCACCCCTTTCTTGAATTTCATAACTGCTTTTTTCTGTAATTAATTGCTGCAAATTTGAAGTTTCATCGTCCCAAAATAAGCTTATTAAGCAGTGGTAAACTGGTTGTGCAGAAAACTTGACTACTTCCTGCCAAATTGCAGGTAATTCTAACCAATCTACTTCAAATCTCCCTGCGCCACTGGAACGTTCTCCGCCTAATCCTTCTTCACCCAACAAGTTTAAAGCAGCGTGCAGATTGTTTTCTAACTGTTTATCTTCTTGAGGAAAATAAAGCAAGAAGTATAAACCAGAATTGCTTTTTTCTGTCTCGAATTGCACGAAACCGGTATGATAGAGGTTAGTAGCTCTAGTAACTCGGTCTACAGCAATTTTCGGTTGTTGACCAATTTTGAAGGAGTTCTCATAATCAAAAGTTCCTGCTTGGCGCAAATGTCCATTAGATTTACCTTTAGTTTCAGCAATTAATTCTTCAGCATCACTATTTAAAAATCCCTCTCCTTGATACCATCTCTGCCATACTTCTAAAGGTAAATAATTGCGTTTTTTGTAGGTTTTGAAAAACTCTAATTCCTCTTTAGTTCCTTTTTGATAGTTAATGGGAAATTTTAGAGGACGAGGAAGATAATAAATTGTGCGTTCTCTATCTTCTCGGTAGATAAAGGTAGAACTAATGCGTATTGGTGGTTGAGGTTGTTCACGAAAATTCCGTAACAATTCCTCAACTTCATCTTTATCAAATAACCTAGCATAAGCACTAATCCAGGCACTAAATAAAGTGTCGGAACGCACTCTCTCACTGGTTTCTTCAATACCAATTCCCAATTCTCCAAAATGAGCAGAAGAACGCCTAAATTTTAGTTTAATTAATCTCCAGCTATTCATTCTCAGTTTCCATTTCCTGGTAGTAACCGCCGCTGAATATCCTCGCGTAGACGTCCGAAGTTATCTAGCAGCGCTTGTGTGTCGGAGATGGGTGCAATCGGTTGTAAACCGGATTCTCCTGACGGTGTGCTGGTAATCTGACGATATTGCGCCAAACTGCGATAGGAAAACTCGAAGTTCTGAAATACAACCTTGCCGTAACCTCTAGAACCATGTCCACCAAGCGCATCATCTTCTAAAATGGCTAGTGCGATCGCAATATTTTGCAAGTCTTCTATAGCTTGTTCGGCGTGTTCAACGGTATAAATTAATTCAAACTGAAATTTTGCCCCTGCTGGTACACGCTCTAATTGTCTGGGGTTGGCTGCTGCTGTTACCCTGTCTATACCATTTTCAAACTTCCATTCAGTCATGTATAAACCTGTGTCAATTCTCTTCAGTTTTTCTGCTGAATCTTTTAGTAAATGGCTATCTCTAATAATTAGGCGAGCCGGAGCGTTACGTCCGCGATTAATTCTGGTACAATTTTGATTTTGTATTGTACGAGTAGGACTATTTTCTTCATATAATCCTTCCTCTCTAGCAACATCAATTGGCATCCAAAATTTAGAACCACCAGTAGAACCAAATACGCGGCTAATTTGACAAGTACGAGCGCCTTCATAGGCAATAAATCTTTCTCGTTCAACTTCAGTAAACCCATTTTCTAAATCATCGCTTTCATAGCGATAAGTACCGCTTCCACCTGTTCGATTTAGGGGTTTATTTAACAACCGTTCTAATATTGAACGCAGTTTACCTTTGATTGAGGAACCAGGCAAGTAAGGATACAGTGTTAGGGGATCACGAATTACAGGTTTATCGAGTCCACCTATATCCAAATTTTCACCACCACCACCAATATGCAATCCAGTTTCTACTAATAGGTGACTAGTGAGACGAATTTTACCTATTAAAGGTTTTTGTGCAAATGATACTGGCATAATTATTTTCCACCTTCAGCTTTGTGATAAGCAATAATTGATTCAATTAATTGGACTAGTCGCTCAAAATCCTCTTTACTGTTTACTTTGTCGATAGCTGCTGACATCACGTCACCCAAGGGTTTTGCGGCTTTTTGTCTCGCGGCTGCGTAAGCAAGTTTAGGTTTTAGTAGAACCATTTCTGTTTCTATTTTGGAGAAATCTCCTGTTTCTGCTAATTCTGCTTTCAAGCGATTTACTGCATCTAAAAATTTGCGCACCTGGTTTGTTTCTAATCTTTGCTGTTTCAGAAAAGGGCCGAATTTTTCAGCATCTTCAACTAGCTTGCGAATGGGATATGTTTGTAATCCCTGCAAAGCTGTAATTGTTTTAATAATTTCTTGAACAATATCCGTTGATGGTTTAGTATTTATCTGAGTCGTCGCTTGCCTTTGACTGACTGTCGGAGTAGGTAGATTTGGTTTATTGTAATTTGACATATTTATAAACGGTTGAGTAGTTCTATCCAAGTTGCGATCGCTCGAAAATAAAGCGCATTATATTGACTCAGCAATGATTTACGAACAGGTGTAAACTTGCTATTATTTAGTATACTGGCGGGAAGCCTTGCTAAAGTATAAGCGATCTTGGGTAAATAGAGATAATAACGAATATCTTTAAGTTGATTTTCATACTGCTGCTGTTTGTGTTTATCTTCTATTTCTTTAATCATTCGATCCTGTAATTGAGCCGTGTCTAGCAGATTGCGGACAAAACTGCGAGCATATTTAATTTCGATTTGCTGCTCTTGAATTTTCTTAACTATCGGGAAAATTCCAAATAAGTCAAGATGTATTTCGTTTCCTAGATAAGCTTTTGTTTCGACATCTAGTACTTCAATCTTTGATACATTTATATTTTCGGCTCCTAACCATTCACTCCACTTAAAGGGTTTCCCAAATAAGCCTAAACTATCTTTGCCATTTCCTTTAGCAGAAACCTCAGCATTTTTCGCCGATTTTGCTGCTCGATAAAGTGGAAATTTCACATCATCAATACTGATTCCTCCTGATAGAGTAATGTCTGGATTATTTCCTGTATAAGCGCGGAAACACTGGTAAACATCAAAGGCAAATTCTACAATTTCATTCCAAGCACCGCTAACAAATAAGTCATCTCCACCCGCATAAATAAACAACAAATTTTTATGTTCGTCTTGCGGCATTAACTGTTTGATATTATTGGCTATATTTGTTTTTCTTGCTTCCGCTAAACTGTTCAGATATACCTTAAAGAAATAACTAATCTGACGAGAAAGACCAGCTATTCGCGGCAGAAGCAAGGTTTGATTTCCTCCTAATCCGCGTGCAAAAATTTGTCCTAACCTGTCTACATCCATACGGAGATAACCAACTCTAGCAATACCTTTAGCTTTTTCTGCCATCTCCTCTGCTCGCATGATACAGCCTGGTTCTTTTTCACTTTCTTGAGCATAGTTTCCTAGTAAAAGAGGGACTGTATTACTATTACGGTAATTATCTACCATCCAGTTATTTACAATAAAAAGAGTTTCAGAATCCTGATTTTTTTCTAAATCATCTCTTCTCTTAAATAGATGGTAGTAAATAGTCTGATTTTGCTGTTTAAACTCTAGCTTTTCTTCTGCGCCTGGTATATTTTCTCGTGGCGATCGCACTATCGCCTCAACTCGCAATAACTGTCCTCCCAAGCGAAACATCCTACGACAAGTTCCACAAGCCAGCACCGAATCTGGTTCATCAGGATTCAGTGGTTTTAAATTTTCTTCATCATCACGATGGCAAACACGGCAAGGTTCATAGCTGTCACGTGTTGCAATAAAATTAGTAATCTGTTCTGCAAATTTACGAGATTTTTGTCCAGCTAGATTCTTAGCGGTAACATCTGACCAATATTCGGCAAATTTTGCAGTAGCTATATGTTCAATAGGAAAAGATAAACAATCAAGCGCCAAAAATACTTTACCTTGAAATTTATCCAAAAGCCATTTATTAAATAGCTGTCTGACTTTCTGTACAGCTTTTTTTGTTTCCTCTGTCCCCGCCGCCAAGATATACAAATTACCGCCACCAGCATAAATTACGTTCGTACGGGGAAACTTTAATTCTGCCAGCAATTGTTGTACTACTTCTTCTGTTACTAATTCTAAATAAAAGCTTCGCGCCCGTAAAGATTTCAATGCGCCATCAGAAGATATGGTATAAATAAAATTTTGAATTCCTGACAAGTCACCTGCTACTAAACTTAACTCGGTTGCGTTAGAATTATTCGCAATGGCAGCAGCGACAGCAGCGGTAGTTCTTGCCATATCTATCAGTGCTACGTCAGATTCTCCAAAGCTGAGAAAAGAACCAAACTTTTCTATAATTAAAGTGAGTAGAGATAGATTTTGCCAGTCTTCATCATTAAATCTTTCTAGCGATAAAGTATTTCTAATCTGTCGTTTTAAATCCTCAAACTCATCCGGCTTTTGACTGCGGGGATATGGTATTTTCGGGTTAGTCCCTCCTATAAAATTAGCTGACAAGTAATGTGTTTTCTCTTCTCTATCAGATAATTTTACACGGTCAAATAACAGCCGTAGTGGTTTGAGAGCCGCAGTCTCAGACCATGATAAAAGCCTTTTAGCTGTGGTAATGGCATCAGTTTTAACCAAAGCAGAAAAGCTATCAGGTAGTTTTGCATCTGCCCATTTGGCTAAAACTGATACAGCCTCTTGCATAATAGACAAGGCTTGATATTGAGATGAATCAGGCAAAATTTTCATAAGCAATTCAAAATATCAAATTCAAAATTTAGATAGAGATAAAGCTGTAAGGTGAATTTTGTTTAAATATTTAGCGGATGGTGGTTTGCGTTTGAAGTGGGGTTATCAGTATTTTTACTCGCTTTCATAAAACTTCAAGAACAGCGCACCTCTTTCCGGCAATACTAGTATCATAGGTCATCTATACATAAAGAAAATGCTTATGAAGTTTATTTTACATTAGTAAAAATACTTAGTATTAAAATTACTGGTATTAAGTGAGCGCGATACGCCTTTATGCGTTAAGCTTCGCTTATCGCACCAGAATTTATACCCAACATCAAAAAAATAAATGCAGATGCAGAGACAGGAGATTTTTAGAACTGCTCATAAATTTAAGTAACTTTTAATTCTCTGCCATTATGTCACATGCCTGGAAAGGGCCTATTCCACACATATCTTTGCAGAAGTTACCTAAATTTCCGAAATTTTGGTAGTCTGGATTGAAAGGCTCCTGATAGCACCAGGGCTAAAAATTACCCCGGTGTTATCAGGATTGCTTTATTCAATTACTTACTTAGTTACGGAAGCACCACACATAAACGCATCCAAATAAATCTAGCAATAGCTAGATGCAGAAATTCTCTTGCGCCCTCTACCCTACATAATGATGAAACCGAGAGAAGAAATTGTGGATTCACTCTTAAAGCGATCGCACGAACTAAAGCAAGCCTTAACAGATTTTGTCCTAGACGCAGAAGACGAACTAGCAGAAGCGTTGGAAACTTACGCAGCGGAACAATTGCGGCGTGGTTCAGGGGATAATCTTCAACAGGAGATGACAATTGACTCTTTTGTAACAGAAGGCAAAGTTGGAGATAAATCACCGCTGGATTTATTTATACAAACTCATCCAGAATTATCCGAGAGCGATCGCCAACTCATCAACAACTGGCATCGTAGTTTTACAGGCTTATTTGCCATCACAAAAATTTTACCCGATGGCTTTGAATTAATGAACTGGCTCACAGCCAAACATTACATAGTTAAACCCAACAACGCCAAAACTCAACAGGAAATGTCTCGCTTAAAAGAGGGAGAAATTTTGCTAACTCGCATATCTCCTGTTACCGAAACCGACTGGACATTTTCCGGCCCCTATACCCAAATGGGGAAACTAGGCAAACCGAAACTTGCAGTTGCAATTGGAAATTTCAAAGAAAATTACAAAAGCCACCTTTACAGCGATGCACCCGACTTGTTAGAAGAAGCTTGGCAGTCAGTAGTAAAATACCATCAGCAATTTGTTGACTTTTTTGGTAGTGATGAAGTCACAATGCCTGGATACCAATTCAACAAAAAATTAGCTGAACTCCAGGAAATAATGACAGAAGAAAGTTTAAAAGCAGCAGGAATTGATTCTTCAAAATCTTTGGCGGATATGGCACAAGAAGCAGGAGTAGACGAAGAGGAAATTCAAACAGCAGCAGAGGAAATGGGTGCTGATGCCAAAGCAGTTACTCAAATGTTTAAAAATAAAAGTACCACTGCCAAAATGGTAGCGCCAAAAGTAGATTTGCCAGCGGAACTCAAGAAAGCAGAAGAGTTAACAGCGCTTTCCCATCCGCGTTGGGGACAAATGTATTTACCAACCTACACAAAAGCAAAAGCAATATTAGCAGCAGATAACTGGCAAAATATAGAAGGTGCTGAAAAACTAATTCGCCATTACTTACAAGACAAAAATATTAATGCTTTTATTTGGCATCGCTTAGCCGAAGCATACCCGACTCAATTAGAAAAAATATTGCAAACAGTTCTCCAGCGTCCAGAATTTTGCTTAGAAAATGACTTAGACACACTATTGCAAGAAAATAATAAACCTCTTGAACCAGACTTACCAGAAATTGCCAGCGTACCCGTACATTTAAATGATTTATTTCAAGAAGCTGTTGCAGAAGTTCATAAATCAAAACCCAAGGGTAAAGGACAAAAGAAAGCAGGAAAAGGCTTTCAGAAATTATGATTTTTAAGATAAATTAACTACAGTTCGTAGCTTCGGGTTTACAAGCTAAGGCTAATAGTATAAGTCCTCTTATAGAGGACTGAAAATAAATGCACCAATCGTAAAAAGCCGTGAACTAAAGTTCCGGCTTAAAGCTTAAACCCATTTTAATGGGTTAAAATTTTTAACTTTTAACAGTCGGTTAAAAACCGACTTTAGCTTTAAGCCCGAATTTTAATTCAGGGCTAAATTTTAGGGTGATTGAGAATGGTATAAAATATCCGTTTTTAACCGAATGCGTGCTTTTCCTTCATTCACATATCATAAATACTTATGAGACTGCTGGCAAAAGAGGAGAAATATCCGTGAAAGCAGTTTGTATACACGAAAAAGACACAATAGAAACCTTCCTCCGTCGCCATCCCTTTCTACATCTATATTCCCTTGGAGATTTAGACGACTTTTTTTGGCGCTATACAACTTGGTACGCCTTCACCGAAAACAGAGAAATTACCCAGCTTGCTTTGCTATACAATCAAACATCTCTACCTGTGCTGCTAGCACTTACTGAGGAACCCACAAACTTGATGAAAGATTTGTTAAGTTCCATCATCCATATATTGCCAAAACGATTTTATGCCCATCTCAGCGGCGATGTAGCAACCGTATTTGCAGATGACTATAGGATAATATCGCACGGTCTGCATTATAAAATGGCCTTGACAAACCTAGCGCGTTTAAACACTTTTCATACTTCAGATGTCATACCCCTATCAGTCGCACACACCGCAGAATTAAAAGAATTCTATCGTCTGAGTTACCCAGGAAATTGGTTTGAACCGCGTATGCTGGAAACTGGGTATTACTACGGAATCCGGCGCGGTGAAATTCTCGTCAGTGTAGCTGGTGTACATGTATATTCTCAACCATATAAAGTCGCAGCATTGGGAAACATCGCTACTCATCCACAGTTTCGCAAACAAGGATTAGCCTGCTTAGTCTGTGCGAAACTGTGTCAAAAACTTTTACAAACAGTGAATTATATTGGTTTGAACGTCAAAGCAGATAATAGCAGCGCGATCGCCACCTACACCAAACTTGGCTTTGAGCCCATCTACACTTACGAAGAATATTCTCTACACATAAAACCTTGAAACTAAGAATCTCACGCAAAGCCGCAAAGCCAAGCCAGCGCTGTTCGCGTTCGCGAAGCGTGCGCCTAAGCGCATAGCGTGTCCTCTTAGGACATAGGAGGGTTTCCCTCCGCAGGCGACTGGCGCGCAAAGTTTTTCTTGGCGTCTTTGCGCGCCAGTCGCTACAACGGGGGAGACCCCCGCAACGCGCTGGCTTGGCTTTGCGTGAGGCTATCATCTAATTACCTTGAGTTGACACCGTTAACACCTGCGGTGGTGTCGCATCTGGCGGATAGAGAAAGTCCACTTGTACCAATCTCTTCTCACGCGATCGCATATTTAACATTACCAGAGGTTCTCCAGCTTGCCCTTGCCTTTGCACCAAATGCACAAACTGGGTTTGTGGCTTACCTTCGTCATTTTGATAACGTACCCGTACTGTACCACGGAAGAATACTTGCTTTCCTGGTGTACTTAAAAAACGTAACCCCGGTTTCGCTAACTGATTTTCTTTCAGTGGTGTTTGCATGGATACAGTCACAGTTTGCGTATTTATGGTATTGTTATAAAAAGGTAACTTGAGACTGTATTGAATTCCGTAATTTCCATGAGCGCGATAGGCGGTATCAGGATAGCGTACCAACATGGGCGCACTTTGAACTTGACCAGTTCCAAGGGTTCCACCATGCAGGGTACTGAGAGCATAGGAATATGTTTGACCAGATTGGGGAATGGTCAAATATTTGACTTTGGGATTATCTGTGATATTTGCCCGCCAGTAAGAACCCTGTGCTACTCCGGCGACGCGTCCGTAAACTAATGGTTTATCAGTTTTTTCTAAGGGTGTAGGGTTTTTATCTCGTGGTCCGGCTACATCACTATTATTGAGTAAATTTTCCCATTCTACTGTTGTAGGGGCACGTTCGCTACCATCGGCATTTGTGGGTGCAAACATCGCCAGACTCGCTGCATATACAGTACCATTACTTTGCAGGCGAATCAATGTTGAACGTCCGTTTAAAGGTGGTGTGAGTTCTTTAACAGGAATAGGTGCATTCAACAGCATTTGACTTTGCCCAGGAGGAATGACTATTTGGGCTGGAAAAATATCTTGGCGGCGTCCCCGTAGGATATCATTCATCACGCGATCGCCTGGCCCGGCGAAAACCGTTCCCAACAAATTTTTACTAAAAGATGGCTTTTCCACAAAGGGTGCATCCGGCTGACTTAAATAACTTGCACCCTGCAACACATTTACCGTTACTGGTTGTTTACCGGGGTTATGTAGGATTATTCCCAAATACAGCGATCGCAAATTATCGGGTGTGGGTGCTTGGGCGACGTGATGGGCGAAAATATCAAATCGTCCTTTAAATGGAAAATTCAAGTGTGCTGTCGGTACTTTCTTCCCTTTTGAGGGGAAAGTAGAAAGCAGAATTCCTTCTTTCAACACCAATTCTGGGCTATTACTATTGAAAGTTGGCACCCGATCCAGTTTACCTGGTAAAGGGCGCACTTGTTGAGTTTGTACAACTTCTTGTTGCGGTGCTGGGGGAGGAGTTGTTTGAGCGATAGAAAAGAAAGGAGAAATTAGTAAGATTGGGAACATACACCTACATAAATTTTTCGACCTAGAGACGTAAACATCTCTACGAAAGTGCCATCCTGTGAATAATTATTAAAAAATTGGCAAGAATAGAAGGCGAATTTTCTTCAGTCAAAATAGGAACGTGGACAAAGATGCAAGGTACTAAGAGTTGGTGCTGGCGCAGGTAATCTAGTACCGAATAATAAAGACCTTCACAAACAAATTTTCCGCAGTCGTGGCTAATCTCTATAGCCTCTATCCCCGCCACCAATTTTTCTAAATCCATCGTTGTCCGCAAAACACTTTCTCCACAACAAGCATTGGATTCCACACTTAATAATGTCCGCTTTTGGGCCATGCCACAGCAGATAATACCATCTGGTTGGAATTCCGCAATTTTTGCCAGTACACGACTGCTAGCAAGCTCAATATCCACAGGCAACAGGCGCAAAAAAGTTAAATCAACAGAGATAGACTCAACATTGGCAACTTCAATCAACAAATCATCAGAAGAATTTGACTCTTGATTTTGTAGCCAAATGTCAAAAGAAGTTAATAGCAATCTTCTCTTCATATGAAATATTATTTAAAATAGAATCACCCTCAATAATAAATTGACAGGGAGCAGGTTAATGGCGGTGATAGCAGTCGTAGACTACGACATGGGAAATTTGCACTCAGTCTGTAAAGGTTTAGAAAAAGCTGGTGCAAATCCTAAAATTACAGATTCTCCTCGGGAATTAGAAATGGCAGATGCCATCGTCTTGCCGGGAGTAGGTGCTTTTGATCCGGCGGTGCAACATTTGCGATCGCGCGGTTTGGAAGAACCCATCAAAAAGGAAATTGCATCCGGCAAACCTTTTTTAGGTATTTGTTTAGGGCTGCAAATTCTGTTTGAATCATCTGAAGAAGGCGTCGAACCAGGGCTGGGAATTATCAAAGGGAAAGTGCGCCGCTTCCGTCGAGAACCCGGAATTACTATTCCCCACATGGGCTGGAATCAACTCGAATTGACTCAGCCAAAGTGTCTTTTATGGGAATATTTATCTTCTCAACCTTGGGTATACTTTGTTCATTCTTACTTTGTTGACCCAACCGATTCACAAGTTTGTGCTGCAACTGTTACTCACGGTAGTCAAACTGTAACAGCTGCCATAGCCCACGAAAACCTCATGGCAGTCCAATTTCACCCAGAAAAATCCTCGAATGTCGGACTGCAAATCCTGTCTAATTTTGTTTCTCAAGTACGCGAACAAATTGCCGCTTAGGAGTTAAGTAAATTTTTGTAAAATAAACCTATTACCCATCCTGTTTGAGTTTCCCCACGATACCGGATAATTGTTACCTAATTTCCATGATCAGACTTGCACAAAAGCATTGCCAAGCGCCGAGATGAATGGCTATTTGTCGCGACGATAATTTTCATATCTTGAAATTACTCAACTTTAATTAGGTGAGTAATGGGATACGCGCAGAATTGCTAATCACGCAATAAATTATTGAAATATTTGTAGCGATCGCCATACTTCTAGGCAACTCATACCCTAAATTGGATGAAAGGATTTTAGATTTTGGATTGAGAAACCCTCTGTTGGGTATGGGTTATGTCAATTCATATGTTGCAATCATTTTTCAAATTGGTATCACCATCTGACCTAGTTGCATTTTTACGCCAAGGTGCATTCATAATTTTTTATATGCAAAGCTGCTATTGCTTATGTCCCACACCGCTAAGCTAAAGCACATTTAACTTGCTGCCTTGAAATTTTTTCACAATTTTTTAAAATCTTGTAGGGTGGAGAGAAGTATGAGCTAGGGCTTACCGGCGTTAGCGTAGCTCCTCGCGGAGCGAGGCTCATAACTTCGGAGCATCTTGCCCGCCTAAAGAATGCAAATTAAGTGTATTGTAGCTTATCATATACAGGAGTGCAGACATCAAATTTATATAATATTTTAAGAATTCATCAAGTATGCCTCTGAGAATTTACGGAAACCGCCAGATAAAGACTTTATCAGGACAAGATACCAGACCTACGAGTGCGCGGGTAAGAGAGGCAATCTTTAATATTTGGCAGGGAACAATAGAAGAGTGTCGCTGGCTAGATATTTGTACCGGAAGTGGTTCAATGGGTGCGGAGGCGTTGTGTAGAGGTGCAAGCCTAGTAATAGGAATTGAACAATCGAGCCGTGCCTGTGGGATTATCAAAGAAAATTGGCAGATCTTAGCAACAGAAGAACAAGAATGGAAAATACTGCGAGGGGATGTAGTGCAGTGGTTGCCAAAACTTTCCGGACAGCAGTTTGACAGAATTTACTTCGATCCACCCTATGCGAGTGGATTATACCAGCCAGTACTAGAAGCGATCGCTCGATATCAGCTTTTAGATCCCAGTGGCGAAATAGCAGTCGAACATGATTCCCAAAATTGGACACCACCAGAGATACCCAGCTTAGAAATTTGCCGCCAGAAAGTTTATGGCAGTACCGCAGTTACCTTTTACAGGAAAGTTAGGAGTTATGAGTGAGGAGTTAGGAGTTAGGAGATATGAGTTAGGAGTTAGGAGTTAGGAGTTAGGAGTTATGAATTATGAGTTATTAGTTAAAAATTCCTAACTCTTCACTCCTCACCCCTCACTCCTCACCCCTCACTCCTCACCCCTCACTCCTCACCCCTCACTCCTAACTCCTAACTCCTAACTCTGTACTTTACAGTCCCAACTGGTTGCCGCGCTTATACTGTTCGTAGGCTTTGTAGAACAGTCCACCCAGAGTTACGAAGATTAGACCTAGAACAATACCATCAAGTAGGGGTTCAATCACTTGAAAACTCCTTGTTGCGATTATTAAAGATTTATATCCTGTTCCTAATCTTACCAAATTTGGCATCAATCCCATGCCTGTAAATTGTTTTGGGCTGTAACAGGATACAGAAAAAATACAATTTGTGCTTGCAAACACTAATCAAGAACTTTTAAGCTATGTGTATGAAATGAAAAATTTCTGTACACCTAAACTTTTAACAGCAAAAATTTTGGATAACCAGATTACTCAACCTAAAATTCTGATTCAGCGGATCGCTTTGATGGCTCTGGCGATTTTGCTAGCAGTCATTTTGGGGATTTTTGCTGTTCGCATGATAAAAGCCACCGATCCTTATGTCAAGACCGTTCTTTCCTTGAGGGGTGATCCCATTCAAGGACACGCCATCTTTCAAATTAACTGTGCTGGTTGTCATGGCTGGGAAGCAGATGGGCGTGTCGGTCCAAGTTTACAAGGAGTTTCCAAACGTAAATCTCCCCATCGTCTCATTCACCAAGTTACAAGTGGTGACACGCCACCGATGCCGAAATTCCAACCTAGCGCCCAGGAAATGGCAGACCTCCTCAGTTACTTGGAAAAGCTTTAGGCAAATCAGGAACAAGGAAGAGGACAGGGAAGAGGAGTAACTACTAATGACTAATGACTAATGACTAATGACCAATGACTAATGACTAATGACCAATGACCAATGACTAATGACCAATGACTAATGACTATCGAAGTAAATTACCGTTTTCCTGCGGGTGTAGACCCTGAAAAACAAGCTAAAATTATCGCGGTTGGGCAAACAGTTGGAACTTGGGATGCGCGTTTTGCTCACCGCGAAGCAACTTTAAAAGCTTATCTTGGCGAAGTAGTATCGGTACAAACAGAAGCCCAAACAGGTTACAGCATTGCTACTATTCGGTTTCCAGAAGCGAACGTTGAAAATGATATCTCCAGCCTGTTAACGATGATATTTGGTAAATACTCAATGGCTGGTGCAGCAAAAGTTGTAGCGGTGCTACTCCCAAAAAATTATGGTTTGCGTCCTAAACTGGGTATTGCCGGTATTCGAGAACGATTGGGAGTATTTAAAAGTTAAAGGTTAAATATGCTGAGTTGAAACGATATTTCTGCGCCCCTAGATTTATAGCCGTTTTGATTCTTTGGTGAGGTACAGCCTGTCGTAGGGTTGTAGGGGCACAGCAATGCTGTGCCCCTACCCATGTACTTCACGCAAACGAAAAGCGCCATATCTATAGGGTACTTTATCCTTCATATTTCACCGAACACATGAGAGTTGACCCTAATTTTAGTTCCCCTTAGTTGCAACACCTTTATACATATATCCTCCTATCTTTGGCATTTTTTCAGCATAAAACTCTTCTAAAGTCACAACATCAAATTGATTTTCAACAATTTGCCGAATATTACGATTAAAGTGACAACCATCCGCAATTACTTTTTGCAATGGAGTCAATCTATTTTGCCAAACTTGAACATTAGGTTCATTGCTTAATCCATGTTCAAGAAATAAGAATTTTCCTCCAGGTTTCAGTACTCGATAAATTTCTCTAAGTGCTTGTTCAACCTTTTCGATGCTACATAGCGTCCAAGTACTGACCACACTATCAAATGTATTATCTGCCATTGGCAGATTTTCACCATTTAAAATTCGATGGTCTACAGTAATTGATGATTCCTGAATACGCTTTTGAGCTAGCGCATTCATTCCAGGATTATTATCAACTGTGATAATTTTGTGAATTTGTTCGGGATAGTAGGAAAGATTTAATCCTGTTCCAAAACCAATTTCCAAAACTTCTCCTTCCACGCCTGCTAAAACTTCTTGGCGATATTTAGCAAAAACAGAATCCGATAGCGACCAATCTAGAAGATAGGGAAGGATTTTTTGTGAGTAAAATCCCATTTCTTCCTCCTATCAAAGTACAAAATATGAATTTTCTTAGCTTTTCCTCATTTTAAATTCTACACCTAGCTGGAGAGTCAAGATTTGACGCTAAATCTTTGGTCGCGCATACGCGGAGTTTTGCGCCTATCGTCTTGCTCGATAAATCAGCTTTTAGACTGGTGACAGCACTAAAAACTTAAGTATACACTTATCGGATAGGACTAGAAGCGCAAAACTCCCGTAATTTTATTCGGGAGATGTAACGCGATTCGGCAATTTTAATTGCCGTCAAGATGTTAAAATTAATGTGTCAGTATAAGACGTTAAAACCTACCGGGGGACTCTCGGAAAGTAGACGCCCGAAAAAACCTTGAGGAGATGAGCCAGTGCGTTGCCGGGGTTTCCCCGGTTGTAGCAACTGGCGTATCAATACGCCAAGCATGGCAAACGTGTTGAACCTGGGAACCTGAGTAATCAGGATATTAAAACAGCAATGTTTTAAGAATCCCCATACCTTTAGGTCGGGGAGTGTCAAAAAGTTGTACATAGTTGTAAATTGCTGTTATGAATTCCTCTGCGCGTTTCTTGCTGCTACTTTTGCTATTAACTACAGCAGTAGCCTGTAACCAGAGGAGTCCAGCTTCCTTGGATACTTCTACATCAGAGGCTTCAGCATCTCCACCCCAACTAACACAAAATACTACACAGCCAAAAAATATTGTTCGTACTGAAACACTTTCACCTCAACCGATTCGTATCAACCTCAAAGATTTACCACAACCCTTTGCTACAGAAAGCGCCTCAAAGTCACCTCAAGTAGTGCCAATTCCCGATCAGCCGACACTCCGCGTCCCTGCTGGCTTTACAGTCAACATTTTTGCTGACGGTTTAGATGCACCTCGCTGGTTAGCACTTACTCCTAGTGGGGATGTGCTGGTGACAGAAACTAAACAAAATCGTATTCGCTTGTTGCGCGACACTAACGGCGATGGTGTAGCTGATGACCAAAAGACGTTTGCTAGTGCGGAAAACGGACTAAATATTCCCTTTGGTATGGCTTTTGCGGGTAATTCTTTCTTTTTGGGTAACACTGATGCTGTTCTCCGATTTCCTTATAGTAAAGGTCAACAGCAACTTTCTGGTACTGGTCAAAAAATTGCTGACCTTCCTGGCGGTGGCTATAACCAACACTGGACACGCAATGTAGTTGCTGCACCGGATGGTAATAAACTATATGTTTCCGTTGGTTCCCGTAGCAATGTGGATGAGGAAGAACTACCACGCGCTTCGGTGCAAGTCATGAATTTAGATGGTTCTAACCAGGAAACTTTTGCCTTTGGCTTACGTAACCCAGTTGGTTTAGACTTTCACCCGGTTACAAAAGAACTTTACACTACCGTTAATGAACGCGATCGCATTGGTGATGACCTAGTTCCTGACTATCTGACACGCATTCGCCAAGGTGAATTTTACGGTTGGCCTTATGCATATTTAACACCTAACAATCTAGATCCACGTCAAACTAATAACGGCAAGAGTAAACGTCCCGACTTAGTACAGCGTACCCTTACCCCGGATGTACTATTCCAAGCGCACTCGGCTGCTTTGGGCTTACAATTTTATGATGGTAAGACCTTTCCTGAAAAATACCGCAACGGTGCTTTTGTAGCTTTTCGTGGTTCTTGGAATCGCGATCGCGGTACAGGCTACAAAATAGTTTTCGTTCCTTTTGATACTAAAGGTCGTCCGCAAGGATACTATGAAGATTTTCTAACTGGATTTCTGTTAGACCCTTCTGAACCAACAACTTGGGGGCGTCCAGTGGGTTTGTTAACATTGCCTGATGGCAGTATAATTTTTACCGAAGAAGCTAATAATCGGATTTATCGGATTCAGTATACGGGGAGTTAGGAGTGAGGAGTGAGGAGTTAGGAGTTAGGAGTGAGTTTAACTTGCATCCTAATAACTCACCATCAATCACTTATTCTTCAAAACTCTTAACTCATAACTCCTAACTCCTAACTTTTTCAAAACTCTTAACTCATAACTCCTAACTCCTAACTTTTTCAAAACCATCCTTCTTGTTCTAGGGTTTCAATCAATTGCAGTCCACGGGGATCGCCTACTCCTAAAATTGCGGCTTTGGCGTCTTCCCGCACTCCTAAATCTTGGTCTTCGGCAAAGGCTTGGATTAATGCATCAATGGCGGTAGCGTAAACAACATTAGAAGGCAGTTCGCGACACAATTGCCCAATCGCCCAAGCGCTGTTACTCCGCACTGCTGGTATTGGATCTTGCACCAAAGCTTCAATTAATGGTGGCATTGCGCCAACAACGATTTCATAACCCACTTGTGCCATTTGTGCAAGAGAAGTGGCAGCCCACAAACGCACAGCAGAAATATCAGTTTTGAGGGCATCTGCTAGGGGTGCTAAACAACGGCGATCGCGGCAGTTGCCCAATGCCCAAACCACACCTTTTCGTACATACCCATTCCAATCTCGGTTTAACTGGGCAATTAAAGGTTCTACGGCTTCTGGACTGGGGTTACGTCCAAGACCATATGCCGCACTTACCCGCACTAAAGGACAAGTATCAGTTAACAAGCTAATTAGAAGGGGAGTAGCACGCGCATCTTCTATGTCACAAAAAGCACGCGCTGCTAACATCCTCTGCTGTGGCTGAGGATGTTCTAATAGCGGTAGCATTTCCTCTGGATCGGGTTTTAGCACTTCTGACTCTTCGGTCAGCGGCTCTATTTTATCTAGGGGATCTTCTAGCTCCGCTTCAGCATCAAGTAGGCTGAGGTCATCTTCGTCGTACATAAATCAAAAGTACCATTACCTTAGTCATTAGTCATTAGTCATTGGTCATTAGTCATTGGTCATTGGTCATTGGTCATTGGTCATTAGTCGAATGGCGCGCTTGTTAAGAGCCAAGAAATAAATTTCACGCTTCGTAGCCCAAGTAAGCTAAAGCTTACTGGCTAGGTTTTTTAACCCGTTTTAACGGGTTTAAGCTTCTCGCTGTGAAATTTATTTCAGGGCTTATCTTCGTGCCATTCGGTCATTGGTCATTAGTCATTAGTCATTAGTCATTAGTCATTAGTCATTGGTCATTGGTCATTGGTCATTAGTTAAGTAATTTGAGCTATTTTTCAGGATGCAAAGATTTCACCATCCACAAAGATTGGGTATTATAACCTAGTTGATTGTAAAGATTTAATGCAGGTTGGTTGGATTGAAATACTTGCAACCCTATTTGGCGATCGCCTCTTTTTAAAGCCCAGTTTTCTGCATATTGCATCAAAGCTGTACCTATACCTCGTCGTCTATATTCTGGGACAACATAAAGTAAAAATATATGAGCATGGCGATCGCCCGTTACTTGGTCGATAGCATTTCCCATCCATAGGCAAGCGATTGGGGCATTGGGCATTGGGAATTGGGCATTGGGAATTGGGAATTGGGAATTGGTTGTCTTAACAATGCCCGATGCCGCTTGCCCGATGCCGCTTGCCCGATGCCCCTTGCCCGATGCCCCTTGCCCGATGCCCCTTGCCCGATGCC
>JBHYDF010000080.1:27252-32278 GCA_051861145.1 Nostocaceae cyanobacterium | reverse complement strand
AGTTAGGAGTTAGGAGTTAGGAGTTAGGAGTTAGGAGTTAGGAGTTAGGAGTTATGAGTTAGGAGTTAGGAGTTAGGAGTTAGGAGTTATGAGTTATAAGTTAGTAGTTGTGAGCTTACTGCTAATTGAAAGCTTGAATTAAAGATTCAAAACCCTACTCTCAACTTCTAACTTTATAATTCCTAACTCCTAACTCCTAACTCCTAACTATCAAAGTGGTTCGCATTTATACCCAAATTCAACAGGGCAATGAATGGATTTCTCGCTATCGCGGTTGTTCAAGCTTATTTGCCTGTATATTAGGATTTACTGAAACTGGCTTAATTCCAGGGATTTCCGCAGCCGGTTGTACTCCCGAGGATCGCAAGTACACAGCTATTGCCGATGCCGAATTTTTATACTACGGTGCGGGACGAAAACCCCAATATCCCTTACCACCACTTACAGCTGGGGCTTCTCCTGTGTTAATTTCCCGCGCTGTAGTGGAGGCGCTCAATATTCCACTTTATTTATTTAATGCCGGTTTACCTCAACAAAATGCTGTACCAGTAATTGATTTAGGTGGTGCGCCTGCTAAGTGTTTAAGTAGTGGTGCAGCAATGGAACTAGCAACGGTACACCATTTATTAGAACAAGGGCTACTTTGGGGTGAAAGGCTAGCTGCCAAAATTCAAAAGGGTTATGTGATTTTAGGCGAGTGCGTTGTTGGAGGAACTACAACCGCCCTAGCAATTTTAACCGGTTTGGGTATAAACGCAGCAGGAAAAGTCAACAGTAGCCACCCTGTTTGCAATCACGCCCAAAAGTGGGAAGTAGTGCAAGCAGGGCTTAAAAAAATGAGGGATAGAGTGGCACAGTGGGAAAGAAATAAAGAAAAACCTTCAATCCAAAATCAAAAATCCAAAATCCAAAATTCCCTCGATCCCCTACAACTTGTAGCGGCGGTGGGCGATCCGATGCAGGTGGCTACAGCAGGAATGGCGATCGCAGCAAGTCGCAGTTGTGGTGTTTTGCTGGCTGGTGGTACACAAATGCTGGCAGTATACGCTCTTGCGAGTGCGATCGCTCATGCTTATACTCTACCCTGGCAACCAGAAGAAATAGTTATTGGTACAACGCGCTGGGTAGCAGAGGACGCCACGGGCGCGAGTGTAGAATTAGCTCAGCTAGTTGGTCAAAATTGTCTAAATTTAGGCGGTACTTCTGTGCCCTTACTAGCGACTGAATTAAGTTTTGCAAATTCTCGTTATCCCCAACTTCAAGCTTATGAGCAGGGTTTTGTCAAAGAAGGTATGGGGGCTGGAGGCGCTTGTATCGCTGCCCATCTGAGCCAAAATTGGCAAGAACATCAGCTTTTGCAAGCAATTGAATACCAATTTGAGCGCTTGTCCCAAATCAATAGTCAGTAGTCCAAAGTCAATGCTTGATCGGCTGTGGACTATTGACTATTGACTATGAGCAAATTAATGAATTCTTTTGAGCAGTAATTGTTCTTCTAAGGCAGCAATGCGATTGTATGCTGCTGTTAATTGCGCTGTTAGTCTTTGGATTTGAATTTCTGGTGTTATCTGCTTATCTCCTCCTTGCAGATTCGAGTCTGGATAAATCCCATCTGCGATTACGTCCTTGTGTTCCATCTCTGGGTTAAAACTGCTATGTCCCCTCAACTGTAAGCGTTCACTCTCACTATTTTCCAGAAAATTATCTCTAGCCTCGTGTGTTGTTCCCAAGCAGCACCCAGATAAAGCTTGAGAGACTTTACTATCAAGCTGCTCAATCACTTGGTAGAGGGCATCCAGCTTACAACTCAAAGTCAACACTTGTTTTTGTAATGGGTCCATTTAATACCCTCATCCGAATATTTTCTCTATGTTATTCAATCTATTGGCGACCTTAACCATACTTATGATTTTTTTAACTTTTATGATTCTTTTTGAGAGAAAAATATTTATCTCATCAATAAGTAATAATTCTAAATATATATAGAAGTTATGACTAAAGATTTGTGTTGAGAAAGATTAATTTGTTTCGTATAGCTTCAAAAAAATAGGCGCTTTGCCTTGCTAGGCTTAGGTTTTGGCAGGATGAAGAAGAAAATAATACCGAGAAAAAATCTATAGTAAGCAAGATTTATATTTATGCTGGCATAAAATTAGGCAATAAAATCAAAAAGTGATTATTTTCAATAAGTGAGTTTGGTTAGTAAAGTCAAGGAAAATAAACAAAAAAAGCGTTTAAGAGCGAAAATGGTTAATTTTGTCTACAGGACTTAAATCAAGCGGATTTTTTTACTAGTTATATCATCCAGATTTGGGCAGAAGTCCTAAATTATCAGAGCTTTGTGATAGATGAAAGCTGGGAATTATCAGGCGATCGCTTGGACTAGGATGGAAAAGATATTTGCTAGTTGCAAGCTTTGCCGTTAGACGGGTGTATCCCTATTTTGCAAAAAGCCGTGAAATAAATTTCCGGATGTGTAGAGACGCGACGCCAGGTGCTACAACTCTGGGAACCAGAGCAACGCACTGGCTCAAATTTCGCGTCTCTACAAACCCGTTTTTAACGGGTTAAAAATTTAGTTCAGTCATCTAGAAGATGACTTTAGCTATTTCCGAAATTGATTTGGGGGCTGAATCTTGGGAAATTTACACATTTGGGATGCTCCCTATTAGACTGCTTGTAGGCTTTGAACTTCCTGGACTTTCTTGTAAAGTATATTGCTGTCCTACTTGCTTCTAGCTTTGTGCCCCAAGCACTTTTGCTGATATCTTGCAGCATTCTCAACAAGAGCCAGAGGCTCTAATTCTCAACTGCCAGGTTGAACCTGGCAGGTGAGGTTTTGGAGGCTCCGCCTCCGGGCTGTTGCAATTGGTGAGTAAGCGTGAGTCATCGGCGGGTTTCCCGCGCCCTGGCAACTGGCTCTCCCGTTGGGTGCAAGATATCAGTTTGCTTAAATAGTTATAATCCAAAATCTAAAATCTCAAATCTAAAATCAATGCATCGACGTTCTTTTTTGCAAGGAAGCATTATACTAGCTCTGGCACAGATGCTGGGTGGGTGTGGTGGAAACAACCAGGCGAAACTAAGCGTTCAACTTTTGAAAGGTTCTATCCCCAGTCGGGTAGTTGATAATTTTCGCGCCAGTTTGCAGCAAGGGGCGCAATTAAACTTTGCGCCTGTAGAGCAGTTACAGGATTTATTTAAAAAATTACAAACTTGGCAAAATCAATCTCAAGCCAATAATGCAAAGGGATGGAATGTGAATCTACCCTTTGGTTTATCTAACACAGCTGTTGCAAGTGACTTGTTGACATTAGGAGATTTTTGGCTAAAAACGGCAATTGAAAAGAAACTGATTCAACCTCTGGAAGTAGGACAACTAAAACAATGGTCTAGTTTACCTCAACGCTGGCAGGAATTGGTAAAGCGTAACGAGCAAGGTGACTTGGATCCTCAAGGACAAGTTTGGGCTGCTCCTTACCGTTGGGGTAGTACAGTAATTGTTTATCGCCGCGACAAGTTTCAAGAATTAGGTTGGACACCGACAGACTGGGGTGATTTATGGCGAAATGAACTGCGCGATCGCATTTCTTTGTTAGATCACCCACGGGAAGTAATTGGTCTGGTGTTAAAGAAGATGCAAAAATCCTATAATAGACAAAATATAGATGCAATTCCTGACTTAGAGAAACAACTAAGTACTTTAAACCAACAAGTAAAGTTTTACGATTCCCAAAGATATTTAGAACCTCTAATTATAGGAGATACTTGGCTTGCAGTTGGTTGGTCGAATGATGTATTGCCAGTAGTTGGACGATATCCACAACTTACTGCAATTCTTCCCCAGTCAGGAAGTGCAATATGGGCAGACTTATGGGTTAGGCCAGCAGGAGTTAATCCGGGAGATTTAGCATACAAATGGATAGATTTTTGTTGGCAAACAAATATCGCTGAGCAAATTTCTGTACTTACCAAAACTAATTCGCCAATTTCTACAAAAATTTCAGCTTCTGATATCCAGGAACCATCACGTAAAATATTACTAAATTCTGATGAGTTTTTTGCCAAAAGCGAATTTTTACTTCCTCTACCACCTGAAGTAGTTGTTAAGTACGAAAATATGTTTGCGAAAATGAAAAGAGAAGAGTTAATGGTTAATGGTTAATGGTTAATGGCTATTAACCATTAACCATTAACCATTAACTCTTTCTATAAAGAACGTCTCAAACCTAATTGATTTTGAGAATTCAATTCAATTCGGCAAAATTCTGGACTTGTATTAAAGTTACAAGTGTAGGTTGCTAAGCGTTCTTGTTGATAATTGAAAACCCGGATATTGTAACCATAATTACGTGCAACATTGCCCAAACGATTTACAAAATCGTAACGTTCTAGATAGTCTAGTAAGCTCCAAATTTGCTGATTAACTACTAAGTCTACTCGTGCAGATTGATTATCTGTAGCTGGATATGCTATCCAGTTATCCAACAGTTTATTTTCTGAGTTCTCTTTTGCCCACCACAAACTCGGAACAGTTAATTTTTTTTGGGAAATAGTGTTAGCTGTAATTACAGAACCTTTTGGATGAGTCAATAAGTCTAATTCTAAAGGTGCATCTGAAGCGGTTGGAATTGTTGAACTTTCTGATAGTGAAGGTTGGATTGGTATAAGGGAAATTGTAGTGAGGCAAATACCTAAGAATAGAAAAAACGGTTGCATTTTGTTGTTATGTATTTTCAGATAACCTAGTTTGGCTACGCTCAGCTTGCCATAAAAATTTACACGGTGATAATTCAAATAGAAACAGTCTTAGAGGATGTTTGGAAAGTATTATTTTAAACTGACAGACGTTTCGATCCCCCTAAATCCCCCTTAAAAAGGGGGACTTTGAGAACATTTCCCCCCCTTAAAAAGGGGGACTTTGAGAACATTTCCTCCCCCTTAAAAAGGGGGACTTTGAGAACATTTCCTCCCTGAAAAAGGGGGACTTTGAGAACATTTCCTCCCTGAAAAAGGGGGACTTTGA
>JBHYDF010000080.1:0-27152 GCA_051861145.1 Nostocaceae cyanobacterium | reverse complement strand
GGGGGACTTTGAGAACATTTCCTCCCTGAAAAAGGGGGACTTTGAGAACATTTCCCCCCCCTGAAAAAGGGGGACTTTGAGAACATTTCCCCCCCCTGAAAAAGGGGGACTTTGAGAACATTTCCTCCCCCTGAAAAAGGGGGACTTTGAGAACATTTCCTCCCTGAAAAAGGGGGACTTTGAGAACATTTCCTCTCTTAAAAAGGGGGACTTTGAGAACATTTCCCCCCTTTTTAAGGGGGGCTAGGGGGGATCAACTTGATGTGTTATGTGAGACTTTCCAAACATCCTTTTAGGAAAGAGAGATGCAATCATGTATCCTTTATTACTCTAGAACAGTAATGTTACCCCTCGCTTCTACCTAAGAAAGGGTAGAATTTCTTTTGCCACAGCCTCTGGGTATTCTTCATGCATTCCCAAAGAACCAGGAAGAATGACTTTTGTCACTCCTGGTAAGGCTGCTAAAGCTTCCATGTCAGCACGAGATTTACTAGGGGAAAATTCTCCAATTATTACCATCATTGGTACAGACAAATTCTCAGCCATTGCCAGAAAATCTGCTTGACTATATACGGCGTCGAGGCTACCAGTTACAAAAGAGGCAGGAGCGTACCTGGCTCCTGGCTGTTGGGTATTATGCCACTTATGCTCGATGAAGTTGGGCGTCAGTTTAGCACCATCAACGTAGACGTGGCGACGGTACATGAAACTTAAGAACGATGGTACGGTGTTGAGCTTGTAGAGTATTTGACCAAGAATTGGCGATCGCACAATCTCCCTCACCATTCCAGCGACTTGCCGATCTACTCCCATTGTGGGTAAAGGTCCGCGCCAAGTCGGTGCTACTAAAGCTATACGTGAAAATACGGAATAATTTTTCTGAGCTAATTGCAGAACGTATGCTGAGCTATGACCTGCCGCAACAACTGCTACTGGAATCTGAAATACAGAGGTAACAAAACTTTCTAAAAAATGTTGATATAAAGCCGGTTCATAATTAACGGCTAAACGGGAAGATTCACCAAAACCAGGCCAATCTACTGCTACAACTTGAAAGTAAGGAGCAAGTAGTTTGGCAATTCCGCTCATTTCTTCTCGTGTGGAAACAGTGCTGAAAGCTGGGAGTAGCAATACGGGTGAACCGTTGCCAAGACTTTCATAAACAACACGCAATTGCTGGTTTTCCCAGTTCCACGAGAATTCTTGAGTTACCCCACCAAGACCAAAACTAGCAGGAGTTGACAACAAATCGGTAGACATCTGACTTAAATTTTTTGGTTGTTGGTTAATTGTCATTTATTCATGGTTCATGGTTCATAGTTCATGGTTCATGGCTATTAACTATTAACTATTAACTATTAACCATTAACTATTAACCATTAACTAATGACTATTCACATGCCAAAGCCTTTTTTTGCATGGTTTTAAAAATGTTATAAAAACCATTAGCACGGGAAGGTGTCAGACTGACATTTAAACCTGTTTCTTGAATAAAATCAGGTGTCACTCTGACAATTTCATCAGGGGTTAGTCCATTCAAGCCTTCAATTAAAAGCCCGACTAATCCTTTGGTTAATTGGGAATCAGAATCACCTTGGAATATAATTTTACCGTCTTCTAAGGCGGCTGTGACATAAACTTGCGAAACGCAACCAGGAACTTTGTTTTCTGGTACTTTATCAGCTTCTGGAAACTCTTTTAGACGCTGACCGTACCAAATTAGCTGTTCGTAGCGCCGCTTTGGGTCAGTAGCGCGTTTAAAGCGCTGAACTATTTTAGCAAGGTTTGCTGGCAAGGTATCTATCTCAGAGGACATAACACAATCTAGGTTATCAACGCTATCACTTTGAGTTTAGAATATCTTGATAGCGATCATCGCTTTTACTCATGTTTGAGAATATAAACCAAAAAGTTCTGCGATATGCTTCTGGTGTATCGCAGAACTTTTTGGTTTACTGACTATCTTGTACAATATCTAACCGTGAGTTGCTGCGTATCTGGTGCGATACGCGGAGCGTAAAGCCTCCGGCTTATCGCGCTAGCTTTGGTACATAGTTAAGTTAAATTAAGTTAAGAAGCGCTTATTAATGAATCATAGCTTAAGCGTTGCTCCTCATCAGGAGGATAGCACTACAGAAAGTTCTGCTGTCGGCAAACAGCAGCGACACATCAACCAATTAATTATCCTTGGTTTAGAATTGCTTTTGGCTTTGCCTTTAGGTTTAGTCCTCTCTTGGTTGCGCATGGGTGGAATTGCTTGGATATTTGGCGGTATTGTCTCTGGTGCAGCCATACTTCAGACTTGCCGGGTTTTCTATAATTATTCTCCCAAGCCAAACCGAACAGCCAGAAAGATTGGAATAACACTTGTAGGACTCAACGTCGGCTTTTCAATTGCTCACGGTAATCTAACTGATATAGCTTCTTGTGTTCCTATTTTTATTTGCCTCACCCTTTTTCTGTTGCTGTGCGGTGGCTGTATTGGCTACATTTACTCTCGCTTAAGCAAAACCAACTTATTGACGGCGATGCTGGCTACAGTTCCTGGGGGTGTAGGACCAATGTCAGCTATTGCGGCTGATTACGATAAAAATGTCACCTTGGTGGCGCTGGTTCAAGCGCTGCGTGTCACAACCGTAATTTTTCTGATTCCTCTAGTAGCAAGTTTATCTAGTGGTGTTAACGTTAAATCACAAAATCTCCCTCTGAAAGCAACCTTACTCAATCTCGATCCATCCCATTTAGGATTACTGTTGTTGGCTTTGCTGTTTGCTGGCTTAGGAGTATATCTTGCGTCCGCCTGCAAAATTCCGGCTGGCGAGTTTTTTGGCGCAATAGTGATTGGTATACTATTTAATCCAATCCTAAATTGGCTAGCTTTTTTGGGTGAAGTTAACTTTACTCTACCACCTGTGATTAATTTAGTGGGTCAAATGCTATTGGGAATTACCATTGGTGAGTATTGGGGTGAAGAACCTACTTTTGGGAAAAAGACTATCGGATACGCCTTGATGTCAGTAGCAATGACTCTTGGTACAGGTGCGATCGCGGCAATACTTGCTTTAAAATTAACCTCTTGGGACTGGTTAACCTGTCTTTTAGTTACAGCACCCGGAGGATCAGCAGAAATGATTTTAGTAGCTCTGGGATTGAATCATAATGTAGAAGTTGTTACAGCAGGTCATTTAGTAAGACTTATTGCTATTAACAGTTCTCTACCTGTGTGGGTATTTCTATTCCGCCGTTTGGAGGGTGAAAGTTAGGAGTTAGAAGTTAGGAGTTAGGAGTTAGGAGTTAAGGGAGCATACTAAATGTGCAAATTTTCAAAACTCAGCTCTAAAATCAATTTTGGGCTAAAAGCTAAAGTAAGCTCAAAGCTTACTGAAAAATTAACCCATTAAAACTGATATCTTGCACCATTCTCAACAAGAGCCAGAGGCTCTTATTCTCGTTACCAGGTTCAACCTGGTAACGAGGGTTTGGAGGCTCCGCCTCCTGGCTGTTGCGATTGGTGCAAGATATCAGTTTTAATGGGTTTTAGCTATAAGCCGGAAATTTATTTCACGGCTTCTTGCAACTGATGCAAGATATCAATTTTAATGTGTTGTAGAGACGCGAAATTTGAGCCAGTGCGTTGCGGGGGTTCCCCCCGTTGTAGCACCTGGCGTCGCGTCTCTACACTTCCGGAAATTTCTTTCTTGGCTTTTTGCAAAATTGGCATGTTCCCAAAGTTAAGAGTAGGATTCTGAAACAATGGAAAGAACAGCAACGCCAAGAGTAAAGATTTGCTGTATAAATAGCATTGAGGAAGCATGGACAGCTATTAGTTGTGGTGCATCTGCACTTGGCTTTGTTTCTAATATGCCCAGTGGTCCTGGTGTTATATCTTTTGATTTAATAGCAGAAATTGCCGCTTCTATACCGCCACCAATTGCTACCTTTTTGCTGACTTGCAGCCCAGATGCTCAAGAGATTATAGAGCAACTGAGGTACTGCCGTACAAACACCGTGCAAATATGCGATCGCTTGAAATTTGGAAATTACCACGACATCCGAGACGCTTTACCGGGTATCAACCTTGTTCAAGTGATCCACGTTAGCACAGAGGAATCTATAAAAGAAGCGATCGCAGTAGCACCGCATGTAGATGCTATTCTCCTAGACTCTGGCAATCAATCACTGGAGGTGAAAGAATTAGGAGGTACAGGACGTATCCATGATTGGAATTTGAGCGCCAAAATTCGCCAACTAGTGGACATACCAATTTTCTTAGCGGGAGGACTAAAGCCTGAAAATATTGGTTTAGCTGTTAAGCTAGTTGCACCTTTTGGATTAGATGTGTGTAATGGAGTTCGCAGCAATGGCAAATTAGATGAGGATAAACTCAAACAGTTCTTTCAAGAGTTGAAAACTTGCACAGAGGAATTATAGGGGGTAAACTCAAACATCCCTATTTCATATTGTATGATGTTCAAAAGCCCGCTTCGTTACCCTGGTGGCAAATCCAAAGCACTAAATACAATTGCTGAATACTTACCAGATAATTTTTCTGAATTTCGAGAACCTTTTGTAGGTGGTGGTTCTGTATTTATATATCTAAAACAGAAGTTTCCACACCGAAACTTTTGGATTAACGATTTAAACCCTGAACTCTACCATTTTTGGAAAATTGCTCAATCAAATTTACCTCAGCTAGTTAAAGAAGTCCGTTTTATAAAAGATAAATATACAGACGGTAGATTATTATTTCAAGAATTGACCAGCATAGAAGATACTAGCGATTTAACTGAACTTGAAAGGGCAGTGCGTTTTTTCGTCCTCAATAGAATTACTTTTTCTGGCACTGTTGAATCAGGTGGATTTTCACAAGAAGCTTTTCATAAAAGATTTACTTACTCTTCTATAGAACGCTTAGAAAAATTAGAAAATATTTTAACAGATAACATCAAGATTACTAATTTAGATTACAGTGAGCTTTTAACCGCAGAAGGTGAACAAGTATTTATGTTTTTAGATCCTCCCTATTTTGTTGCGACTAAATCAAAACTTTATGGTAAAGATGGTAATTTACACACTTCTTTTGACCATCAAAGATTTGCTGAAATTGTGCAAAACAGCCATCATCGTTGGCTAATAACTTATGATGATTCTCCCCAAATTCGAGATAATTTTAAATCAATGAATATCTGTGGATGGGAATTACAGTATGGGATGAATAACTATAAACAGAGGGTAGCAGCCAAAGGAAAAGAATTAATAATTACCAATTATAAACTAGAAGAAAAACTAGATAAAAAATTAAATCATAAACACCTTGCAAGTCAGCCTCAACAGCCTAGGCGATTAGAAATCGCGGCTACACAAACAAAGTCCGCCTACGCGGACTAAATTATAAAGGGGATATTAGATCCAGATTTGGTATTAGTACAATATTGCACAAAATATGATTAAATTCAGAAAAACTCTGCGACCCTCTGCGCTTACCTTTGCGTCCCTCTGCGTTTAAAAATACTACAGTTTTACCCAAAAGTGTGCTTGAACAAAACTTTCACCTAAAAGGGTATTGTTTAATTAGTAGTAAGGAGCCACAAAATGGTTGCCCAAAATCAAGAATTAGACGCTTTGCACTGGGTTAAAACTCGTTCATCTCTCGACCCCAACGAATCCAGCTTTCTAGTCTGGACAGGCAAAATTTACGCTTTTACTCCAGGCGAGAAAAGAAAGCTTTTGTTTAAAATAGTGGGCATGAGTGTAAGCAGGTGCATTCCCACAGAAGAGGGTAGTTGGGATTTTACCTCAAGAGAACTAACTTACTATCTCAACCCTGAGACAGAAGAAATTTTACATAAATGGGATAATCCTTGGACAGGGGAAACAGTTCCGGTGATGCACGTTGCAAATAATCCCGTGCAAGGTCACTTTAAAGGTAAGTTTCCGGCGCAAGTAGACCGAGATAGTACAACCTTCATGTTTGACATATTTCCTACTTACACCAATCCTTTAACAGAAGATTCCAAGTTTACTGTATACAGCCCACAATCAACTTATCAAGCAGCGGAATTATTTAAAATCACTGTCCCCACCTCAGATTTATTCAATTCTGAACTTAATTCAGTTTCTCAGCTGAAACTGAGTTGGGATAGGATTGGACAATGGCTTCCTTGGATGAAAATGAGCGATCGCCCCGGTTATCTCATCTACAGTGCTTATGGTAGCAAAGTCAATGGCTTCAACGAGTTACCGCAATTACTTCAAGATGAAATTAATACCCGCGTTCCTTTATATAAAAATGCGCCAAAATCATTTTTAGATGTGGAAGATATGACTTCTTGGCTGTACTTTCAGCAAAATTTTGATGCTTACCTAGCTGGCGAAAGATTTCCATTACTAGCAGCAGAAGAAAAGTAAAAGATATTTTAGACGCAAAGACACGGAGAAAAGAAAGAATATATGGGTAATGGAGAATTGGGCATTGGGCATCTTCTATGTTGAGCGATTTTTCCCCATTCCCAATTCTCTCTTTTTTTGTGTACAAGTATGGGTCGTTAAAAAATCCCTCCTAGTTCAATAGACTTCTTGCAAAAATCTGAATCTAGATTAATTACGACCACAGATTGACACAGATAAACACAGATAAACACAGATATCGGTGTTCACCGCAAAATACATCTAAACGTTGTGGGATACGCTAACACCTGTTATTTTCGCTGGTATGATAATGCCATAGTAACCAGCAGCTATTGCGGTTAAGGCGTTGAACCAAACATTGTTACCAAAAATTGGCATTAAGCCGAACACTGATTTAGTAAAGGGTAACAATCCCATAATGGCGATTATGATGTAAGCTACTGCAAAAGCACGATTGAAAAGACGCGCGCTGGTAGCACTGGTATAGGAGGCAATTCCCAACAATCCTACGGCACAGTGTACAAGGTTATGCAAGAAATTGGTCGGAAAAATCCCAAACAAATAACCAAATCCTGCTGAATAAGCGCCAGGGGCTACATCAGCCGGGATATAAGATGCATTTGTTCCTGGTAATGAAACAAATGCTGGTATAAAGCCAGCTACACCTAAAACGAAAAAGAGAATTCCAATAATTAAAGCACAGTAACGCTCTGTTAATTTTGCTGCGTTGATGTTTTCCATATTACTTTGTGACCTCTAAGTTAGTGCAAATCTTCATTTCATGCAATTTGCTTGCATAAATGTCATCTCAACCAAGGTCTTCAAAATTATTTAGAAATAAATTGCTTTAGAGTCGGTTGAGTACGAGACATAATATATCTATTCAACTCAAATTTATTGTGTTTTACTCTATCAAAAGGAAGGATGAAAAATTGCAAAGCAGTGTATTTACCTATACTAATAGTTGGAAATATTTTCGTCCTTATATTAGACTTCTTGCACGCATTCATGATTGAGGATAATTAACCACAGATGAACAATAAATAAAAGTTTTTCCTCTGTCTTCCCGAGCCAGTGCGGTGCGGGGGTTCCCCCCGTTGAGCAACTGGCGTCCCTTGTAAGGGGAGCCACTGCGCCCTTGCGGGTTTCCCGCGTTGTAGCAAGTGGCGTGGGAATGAGGGGGGTGGACACAGATAATTTATCTGTGTCCATCTGTGCTGTCATCTAAAAAAACATCAACTTATGTAAGAGACTACATGAACAAAGTTCACAAGGAACTGATGAAAATATCTCTTTCCCTAGCCCCTAGCCTCTAGCCCCTAGTCCCTTATTACACTATTTAAGCTGCAACAGGCTCTAACAAATTGATGTTAGAGAAGATAAATTCTTGAGTAGAATTTTTTCCTTCTGTCTCAGTAGAAATCATCCGGCGATTCAGAATCAAATAATCACCAACCTTTTCGTATTCATCCTCAAAACCACTGACTCCGCCCTTTTGTTCGCCGGTTTTCGGGTCATGATATACAGAATCGTAGGTATAAGGAAGATAGCCTTCCTCAGTCTCGTGAACGTTGAAGGTGTTGATTGTGACAACAACGCCATGAATGTGACGGTGAACGAGAGAAACAATGTTGTTGCGGACTTTATAATGGTCGCCTTCCGCCTTACCGCCCATTAAAATCTCAACTGCGCCTGTCTCGTCGGTAGCACCATAGCGAAAGGTATTCGCGCCGTGAGTTTCTTGAAAGCTACGACGAATGCGGTGAATGGCTATTTCCCATAATTGACCGTTTATCGCCTGCTTTGCTTGCTCATCTTCTACCTCAAAAACTTCCGCTTTGAGATTGGCGTTAACGCGAATCTTACCTGTAAACACCTGATCATCCTGCTTGTAGGTAATATCCGCAGTGTAGCCAGGAAAATTTTTATCCCAAGTGTAACGGTTCTCGTAAGCAGCCCGAAAGAGTTCTTGGGCAGAGATTTGTGTTGCTGTCACTTCTTTCTCCTATAGTTGCTAATGATGTTAACTTTATTTCGTTTACTGCTATTAGTTAGCATAGAAGTAATTGGAAGCCTCGCCTAGACCCCAACTGGGTACACTTTATGGATCGTTCCCTTCAACCTATATTTGATGCGATCGCTAATGCACGCGATGAACAAGAACTACGCCAAGCTGTGATGGACACAGTTGGCGAACATTTTGACGTGCAAAATTGGGGTTTGCATCTGCTAGACGACCAGTCGGGGTTAAATCTTGATGTTCCCAGTATTCCTGATGTATGTTTAGAAGGCAATCCGGTAGGACGCTTTGTCTTTGAGCGTCATGCTCCCGCCCATGAACAGTTGATATTACCCCCTGGAAGTTGGAAGCATTTTTGCTCACGCCATGACCACGAACACGTTATGAGTGGGCCTATCGTCTGTGATGGTCGTTTGGCGGGAACGCTAAACTTGGCTCGCGCTAGTGGTAGTCCTGCTTTTGATGCCCATGATTTAGCTGATTTGAGTGCTTTATGCTTGCATTTGTCTGCCAAACTTGCTACTCTCAGGGCAAAACCAAAAGTATTTAATTCTCCGTTAGTTAGTCGTCTGACACCACGAGAGTTAGAAATTGCTGAGTTGGTAGCACAGGGGTTAACTAATGCAGAAATTGGTGAAAAACTTTGGATTTCGCAAAATTCTGTTAAGCAGGCCTTGAAAAGGATGTTTCGTAAGTTGGGAGTTTCAGCGCGGGCGGAAATGGTGGCAAGGTTGCAAGATTTTGTAGCTTAATATACAAATACTCAGAACGTGTCAATTATGCGATCGCGTTCGATAGCAAAAAAGTGTTGTAAGCATATGAATATATTTCAGATAAAATTTATTTGAGAGCTAGCTCAGGCATTTAACAGCTTAAATGCCTTGGATTGTTGTCTTGGAAAATTAGAAATAGAACACTTATGGCACTGGCAACACCTGAATGGGTAAATGCTTGGACTCAACAGGACAGCGATAAAATCCGCTCCACACCAAAGCAATTAGACAACGACTACCAAGTGCTGCACACTACAGTCGGACGGATTCGGATTGGCATCACTCGAGTGAGCTACGACCAGGAATATGCTAAGAAACTAACTTATGCACTCACTTGTGTTGCCTTTGTCAATAACGTTCGCATTAATCCGATGGCGAAGTCTGTGGTCATCAACTATGAGGGTGGCTCACATTTAGAGACAGAGATTCAGGAGTCTATTTTTACAGCCATTCAAAGAGCAGACACACTCACCCTTCCACCAGTCGAGGTTTTAGAAGAATTAGAACAATTAGAACAACAGATAGCGAGTTTTTGGGAATGGCTGCATGACGAGTTCAAAAAATTGATCAAGGGAACGCGAAAAGAAGTTCTCCAGGCTATTGGGATGGTAAGCATGATTTTAGGGATAGTCGGTTTGCTTCTACCTTTAATACCGGGAACGCCGTTTATACTCCTTGCTGCACTCTGTTTTGAAACTGCTGCCTTAGAACAGCCTGTTTAGGCTTTTTGATAGCAAACTTTTTTACATTAAATAACAAAAAAATTTGATACAAACAAAACTGCGATTTGTGACGTGTGTCACTTGGAAATTGTGATTTGAGTCTGATAAATTGACCGAGGTGAACTTAAAAACCTTGAATTAAAAAGGTTTAAGTTCGTTTTCGCCTGTTGCAGCCTCCGGGTAAAAATTAAAGCGAAGTTCGATTTGTTAGGTAATGTCACTTAGTCCGTGCAAGATCCAAGCAAACATAATCGCAGTTCTTTAAGTTATTAGAGAGATGAATCAAACAAAATTGTGGTCTGCTGTCGCCCTGTCAACAACAACTGTTTTGGGATTATCATCAGTTGGTCGTGCTGCAACGCCCAACCAAACTACTCCCACTCAACCACCTGCGCCTTCTGGTGATGCGGTAAATGCAGGAAATTCCCAATCTTCTAGGCAAAATCTTAGCTCAGGTGCTGTTGTAGTTACTCAAATTCACGCTCATAATTTGGCAGGTCGTCAGGCTGCAACGCTATATGTCCGCAATATTCCTTTTCTGACTTTTGTTGGTACCAGCCAGGAAGCAGGCGCGGATATCAGTAATTTGACTGAGAAAGCGAATGTGCTTGCAGCTAAAATTAACCAATTAATTTCAGATAAAGTTGACGCTAACCAAATTTCAGTTAGCTGGAAAGCTGGGGAACAAAAAGGCGATCGCTACATTATCAAAGTCAATGGTGAAGAACTGGTAGAAATAGATGGCAATACACGTCTACCAGATACAACTAATAACCTGTCCCAAGATGCACTGCAAGCTACAAATCGCCTGCGGAGATTAATCGGTGGTGTTGCACCTTTAAGACAGATTAATAATATCGCTGAAAAACAACAGCAACAAACCGCTAAGCAGCCACAACAAACCGCTAAAAAGCAACAACAAGTAGCTAAGCAAGCACAGCAAACTACTAAAAAGCCACAGCAAACAGTTAAGCAATCACAACAAAATACCGCTAAGAAAGTGCGAGGTTCTTCTAGGGGTATGGCTTCCTATTATGGTAATGAAAGTGGTTCCCGCACTGCTACTGGTGAGAGATTTAATCCTCATGGATTAACCGCAGCCCATCGTACTTTACCTCTTGGTACAAAAGTCCGTGTTATCAACAACTACAATGGTCGTTCTGTAGTATTGCGAGTTAATGACCGAGGCCCGTTTGTTGGTGGTCGAATCATTGACGTTTCCCTGGGTGCGGCTAAGCAATTGGGAATGATTAGTAGTGGCGTTGCGTCAGTAACAGTTGAAGTTTTGGGTAATTAATAACGCAACTGACCGGAATGCAGCATTCTCAACAAGACCAAAAAACCGGGTTTCTAAAGGATAAATAAGGCTTCCAAGCTATATGATTTGTAAGAAACCCGGTTTGTAAACTCTGGAGTTTAGAAGGCGATCGCAAGCTATATAAAAACAAAGGGGTGTTAGTTCCAATCAGATTTTGGCGTCTTTTGCCTGGTTTGTAACAACGCAATTTGATAAGCCCGACGGGCTTTAACGCGGTTTATCCAATTTTGTAATGCTGGTTTATCTTCCCAAATACCCATGAAGTTAAGTTCTTCCAAACGGTCAATTAATGCCGCAGATGCAATATCCGCAAGCGAATAGGTTTCCCCCGCCAACCAAGGTGCTTCGCCCAAACGATACTCCATGCGCTCAAGTGCTTGATTTAAGCGTTGTTTTGCATCCTCGACTGCTTGCACATCTACCTCTGGTTTTTCTAGGGCATTTCGCAAAACTGCTGCACGGTCTGGGTTAGGATGTTGAGTAAGCCGCTGTTCAACTAAGTCTTGTGGTAAGTCTGACAATGTATGACGAATAATTAGGTTGAAAGTAGCGCTGGCGACAATTGGAAATAGCACATCATCCTCAAATTTAACCCAATAACGCATACGTGCTTTTTCAACAGGGTGATCTGGAACGAGGTTAATGCTAGCAAATACTTCGTTCAGGTACTCGTTAATTAAAGAAGACTCCCAGATTACGTTACCATCATGCACCAATGTTGGGACAACGCCGTTTGGATTAAGCTGTAGATACTCGGATTTCAGTTGGTCAAGTTTCACGATATCAATAATGCGACTTTCCCAAGCCAAATTTTTTTCAGCTAGGCACAACCGAACTTTAAGACAACAAACAGCTAGCCAATCGTGATACAACTCAAGCATATTCTCTCCTTGATATTTTGAGAATAGACTTTTGCAAGAAGTCTATTTATTTTTCCAACACTGATAAACTCACTGCCAAAATCTGCTCAAGTCTCTCTTTTGATGCAGAACTTTTTGCTGTAACAGCAAGACCAACCAGAGTGTTTCTCAGAAATTTTGCAACTGCTTGTGAGTCAAGATGCGCTGCTAACTCTCCTTGAGATTTCCCTCGTTCTAAGGCTTGCTCAAAAAGTTCTTCCATTTGTTGTGTATGCTGTTCAAGCAATTGAGCAATCTCTGAATCGCGCGGAAATAATTCAACTGCTGTATTCGCAACAAGACAGCCTTTACTTATCTTTGCATTACATGATTCTTCTACTACGAATTTGAAAAAGCGGGTAATACCCTCTTTGGCGGACTCACACTCGCTGATTTTTGTTCTCAGCAAATCTAATCGCCAGTCTTGATATTTTTTCAGTGCAGCCATAAACAAAGAGCGTTTATCACCAAAAGTTCCATACAAACTTGGGCGCGCTATTCCCATCCGAGTTGTGAGGTCTTCGAGGGAAGTCGCTTCATAGCCACATTCCCAGAAAACATTCATCGCAGCCGTTAAAGCTTTATCAACATCGAACTCTTTTGGTCTTGCCATGCGTTTTCATAATTTTGTACTGATTAGTACATATTCATAATAATCGTTTTGTACCGTTTAGTAAATAATTAGAGTAAAAAAATTTTGCATTATACACAACCCTAATAATTCAATGGGTTTTAGCGGATTCAGTTTGGATGTTACTTTGTAAAGGCTGTAAGTTTTTCAAAATAAAGTAACAAACAGCACTAGTATTCGCTGCAATGCAACTATGTTGAATATCTCCCAAAATCCCCCTTAAGTAGGGAGACTTTTAGAAAATTTTTTCCCTATTTTTAAGGGCTGTAGTGGTGAACTCTAATACTTTTCAGACATTCTCTTAGAAACTTTGACCATTGATAATTAAAAGTTATTACGTAAATTCATAAAACAAAAGAATCACTACGATTATTACCGCTATGCTGATAAAGGGTTAGATATGTTGCATAGAGGGGCTTTTATCGATGTTATTCAACAAGCTTATGGTATGAGCAGCCCAGAATATCACCACGGCAATAAGATAGCAATAAAAAAACAGAGGTAAAAGCAAATTATGCAGTTTGAAACTTTAGTATCTATATCAAAAAAAGGATACGCTAAGTATGGTAGAGGTGCAGTTTATTTCAGCACTAGAACTGGAGAAGTAAGCTACTTCTCATTAAAACAAGCACATGCAACTGCTGAATTTATGGTTGCTATAACCAGCTACGACCCAGAAAAGGAGTTTGTTCTGATTAAAGAAACTAGCCTACCATTCGGCGGAAGTGTTTATCGTATACTCGTAAGCCACATATTATTAACTGTGATGCCTTTTTAAATAGGATTTACGCAAAGAAACCCGGTTTCAATGAAAAATCACGCTTTTCATTGAGGGATATTTACGAAAAAACCGGGTTTCTAGAATCCTCATACGTAAGTCCTGTTAAATTACCAGCCACTATTGTTGTGCTGTGGCTTCACCAGTGAAAGATAAGATTTTTGACACAAGCTTTTAGACTTAACGCAAAATTTTGTAAAGTTCTAGAACACCGATTAACTAATCCCAAAAACCCTGATTATGTTACGCTAAGAAGAAAAATTGGTGGGCTATCACATATCTTGCACCTTTAAGTATAATCCGCTAAACAATAGATAAAGCATGATAAATATCACCAGCTGAAAACGTGTTTAATCAGTCCTCTTAGAGAGGACTTTTGCTATAAGACTGGGACTTATAGTCCCAGGCGGATCTAAACGAAGGCGAAAAATCTGTAAATACGTAGTGATTTTTGTAATGTGATGTTTTTCAGGAGTTTGCTTTTTTTTCGAGAATGCAAATTAAATGCCTTTTAGCTTATACCAATTCTCTATGAGGCTGCATATTATCCCCACAGGCTATAAGCCTGGGGCTACACATACAAAGCCTGCCTGCGCAGGCTAATAATGTGCATCTTCACATAGAAATGGTATTACATCATTAAATTCTATTCAGCTGTTTTAAAATTCTCTTGTATTCCCGCTCATTTTTTCCTTTCGTGCAACTTGCGATAAACCGCCTTCAAATCAACATTATGATGCGCCAAAGCTACCAAAGTGTGGTACAGCAAATCTGCAACTTCTCCTGCGATCGCATCACTATCATCATCCTTAAAAGCCATTACCACCTCAGCGGTTTCTTCGCCAATTTTTTTAAGAATCTTATTATCTCCACCAGCGAATAACTTGCAAGTATAAGAATTTTCCGTAGGGTTGTCGCGGCGATCGCTAATTAAGGTAAATAATTGTGACAAAGTATCACCAGGTGGGGGAGCAATTTTCCCATCTATCTGGTGAAAACAACTGCGTTCACCCGTATGACAGGCAATATCTCCCACTTGCTCAACCCCTATCAGTAGCGCATCACTATCGCAGTCATAACGAATACTTTTTACTTTTTGAATATGACCAGAAGTTGCGCCCTTGTGCCATAACTCTTGGCGGGAACGACTCCAAAACCAAGTTTCTCCTGTTTCCAGAGTCTTTTGTAGTGACTCTTGATTCATCCACGCCATCATCAAAACAGCGCCATCCAGATAATCTTGGACAATTGCCGGGACAAGACCGCGATCGTCGTAACGAATCTGATCAACAGGAACGGCGTCATCTAGTGAATTGCTTGCAGAAAAAAACATACCAGCTGCTTCAAAAACGGCGAGAATGATTCATGGGTTCACGATACCATTCTAAATAACGCAACTGGCATATTTCTGGAACTAATTTTCTAATCCAGCTTTAAATGATAACGCTCTTATGCATTACAGACTGCATCTTAACAGCACTCAAAGCGACTCGGTGAGCTTTTGTAGCCTCACCATACCAGTGAATAGCCGAGTTATAAGCAGCTCGGTAAACATCTTGGTACGCCTCACTAAAGCGAGTGCGAATCTCCAAAGGCAAGTCTTGGTTGGACTTGTATAACATATTGTTATCTTCCTGGTTCAGGTAATTTTATAGGATAGGGGTTTTGGATAAACTTGGCTCCTATCCTAGGACAGAACTTTTTATTTCTCACTGTAGGAGAGAACCTTGGTAAATACAACGATTAAAACTACAAAATCACAAGAAATCTTCGCTGCTGCTCAAAACCTGATGCCAGGGGGGGTAAGTTCCCCAGTTCGCGCTTTTAAATCGGTGGGAGGACAACCGATTGTTTTTGACCATGTTAAAGGCGCATATATTTGGGATATCGATGGCAATCAATACATCGACTATGTAGGAACTTGGGGGCCAGCTATTTGCGGTCATGCCCATCCCGAAGTGATTGGGGCTTTGCATGAAGCCTTGGAGAAAGGCACCAGTTTTGGTGCGCCCTGCGTGCTGGAAAATGTCTTGGCAGAAATGGTGATCGATGCCGTCCCCAGCGTTGAAATGGTAAGATTTGTAAACTCTGGTACTGAAGCCTGTATGGCAGTACTGCGGTTGATGCGGGCTTTCACTGGGCGGGAAAAAGTCATCAAGTTTGAAGGCTGCTACCACGGTCACGCCGATATGTTCTTGGTGAAAGCAGGTTCTGGTGTTGCCACTTTGGGCTTACCTGACTCTCCTGGCGTTCCCAAATCAGCAACCAGTAATACCCTGACTGCGCCTTTCAATGACTTGGAAGCGGTTAAAGCTCTGTTTGAAGAAAATCGCGACGAAATTGCTGGTGTTATTCTTGAACCAGTTGTGGGTAATGCTGGGTTTATTCCTCCCGATGCTGGCTTTTTGGAAGGATTACGAGAACTTACCCACGAACATGGGGCGTTATTGGTATTTGACGAAGTAATGACCGGCTTCCGCATTGCCTACGGTGGCGCTCAAGAGAAGTTTGGTATCACCCCTGACCTGACAACCTTGGGTAAGGTTATCGGCGGTGGTTTGCCCGTAGGAGCCTACGGTGGTCGTCGGGATATTATGTCAATGGTTGCTCCTGCTGGTCCGATGTATCAAGCCGGGACTCTTTCTGGTAATCCCTTGGCAATGACTGCGGGAATTAAAACACTAGAATTGCTGCAAAAGCCCGGTACTTACGAGTACCTAGAGCGGATTACAAACAAGCTAGCAGGTGGTTTGCTGCAAATTGCGAAAGAAACAGGTCACGCGGCTTGCGGCGGTTCTATTAGCGCGATGTTTGGTCTGTTTTTTACCGGCGGTCCAGTTCATAACTACGAGGATGCCAAAAAATCAGACTTGTCTAAGTTTGCCCGCTTCCATCGTGGTATGTTAGAGCGCGGTATTTACTTAGCACCGTCGCAGTTTGAAGCTGGATTTACTTCTTTGGCTCACACTGAGGAAGATATCGACCGGACGCTAGAAGCAGCACGAGATGTAATGTCTAATTTTTAACGCATTGAGCGAAAAGTTGCGGTAAATTTCGCAACAAATGAGTTGATAAGGGATTTCCAACAAATAAATTCTTCAATCTTGTGGGGTGGGCGTCTCGCCCGCCCTAGGTTAAGGGCGGGCAAGATGCCCACCCCACAAGAAGTAGTTAGATATTTTTTTTTGGAAGTTCCTAAAATAACAACCCCGCCCAAAACTGGGCGGGGTTGATTGTTCATATGCAAAAATGTAACATTCGCTTAACAACCACAGCCACTGTGACCGCAGCCTTTCTGGGTTTGATGACCGTCAGCACAAGCTTCACAGCAATAATATTTACCGTCCTTTTCAATCGCGTCCTGGAGAGAAACAATACACAGGCACTGTTCACAAGCACATTTCATTTGAGTTACGGTCGTCATAGCTTTCTCCCTATTCTTCCTGAAACTAAAATATAACATATGAACAGGTATTCAGATATTAATTAATAAAATTTAATGTGTGTAAAAACTGATTGCTTCGCCACCGTTTGTGCCAACTGAAGTAAACTAAGTGGTGCAGGAGTTTTTTATTTTACACTCCCATCGAAATAAGGGGTTATTTATATGCCTACGGCAAGTTAAATTTTAAAAAAATTAATTATGTAGAAAAATACTAGAGTGAAAAATAACTTCAGAAAAAAGAAAATAATTAGTTTTTTTTGAATCATCAAATAACAGACAAAGACCCATAAACTATGGCAATCTTATTTGATTTGTGAAAATTGAGAGTTCTGATGAAACCCGGTATCTCCCAGATACCGGGTTTCTTATTTTCACGTCGGGTTGCGCAGACTGCGATAAAATTCCCCAAATAGATGAAAATCCTTACACCTTTAGCATAGCCGCCTTCTTTTTTCTGGCTTCTAGTAACTTCACTATGGTCAATTACGTGAGTTTACTATTGCTTTAAGTAAAGGCAGCCTAACTTTAGCAACTCTTCAAAGGTTTTCCAGCAGAAATTACCTGGTAAAGTCAGCTTTTTATCTAAATAATAAAGTAAGAGTGTAATGCTCTCTGTAATTATTTGTACAGTGAGTTAACGATGCATGAGCTACTGCTTAAATCCTAACTGTCCCAATCCGGAAAATTTAGCATATAGCGAGAGATGCCAGTCTTGTGGTTCGCGGCTACTGTTGCGCGATCGCTATCGGGTGCTGAAAGCTTTAGGTCAAGGTGGCTTTGGAGCTACCTTTCTAGCCAACGATCAAGCCTTACCAGGCGAACCGAGTTGTGTAATCAAGCAATTACGTCCTTCAGGAACCGCACCCCATGTTTTGCAGATGGCGCGGGAACTGTTTGAGCGAGAAGCTGTTACTCTTGGTAAGATTGGTAATCATCCCCAAGTACCACGCTTGTTGGACTACTTTGAAGAACGTGAACAGTTTTACTTAGTTCAGGAATATATAAACGGCTCCACTATACAGCAAGAGGTTAAACGTGGTGGGGTATTTAGCGAAGCAGGAGTTAAGCAATTTTTGAGCGAAATCCTGCCTTTGCTGGAATATATACACGAGTGCAAAGTAATTCACCGTGATATCAAGCCAGCTAATATCATTCGCCGTTCTCAAGATAACAGATTAGTTTTGATTGACTTTGGTGCTGTCAAAAATCAAGTCAGCCAAGTAACGACTAATCAATCAGAACACACTGCATTAACAGCTTATGCAATTGGCACTCCTGGGTTTGCGCCTCCAGAACAAATGGCAATGCGTCCAGTCTACGCCAGTGATGTCTACGCCTTGGGAGTAACATGTATTTATTTGTTGACTGCTAAATCTCCCAAAGATTTGGAATACAATCCCATCACTGGTGAAATGATGTGGGAACACCTTGTGCATGTAAGCAATCACTTCGCAGACGTATTGCGGAAAATGCTGGAAGTATCGGTACGCAATCGCTACCAAACAGCCCCAGAAGTCTTGAGAGCGCTAGAACTTGAACCATACCTAGAAAGTTTGTCAAACAGTTTAATCGCTCAACCTCAAGGGAGCGTAAAAGAACGAACTACTCAACGTCTGGAAGATTCCGGTATTTATACCAGTAATCCTTCTGCGAGTGTCTCCGGTCTGAGCGTGGCGCAGGTAGCAGCAGCAATTCGGGCAAGACGAGCTAAAGTAGCAGAAGGCACTGGTATTACACATGCAGGAGGGACACGACAACGGGCTGTGACAGTAAAATCAACAGCTTTGGCGAACAATTCTGGTGATTCCCATAGTCAAAAATCTCAAGTTATACGCCAATTAGATGCTCAGGGTTTATTAACAGCCTATCAAAAGGGTAGACGGGATTTTGCTCAACATAATTTGAACTTACTTGACCTGCAAAGCGCTATCTTATCGGAGACAAATTTCCATTCTTCTCAGTTGGAAAGAGCCAATCTGCAAGGTGCTAATCTCTATCACTGTGACTTTGGAAGAGCCTGTCTCAACCGAGCTAATTTCAGGGACGCTAATTTAAGTAAAGCTTACCTCAACAATGCCGATTTAGAAGGGGCAGACCTGCGCGGAGCAGACCTTAGCTATGCTTATCTCAACAATGCTAATCTCCGAGGAGCTAATCTGTGTGGCGCAAATCTTACTGGTGCCAAAATTTCCGATGAGCAACTGGCACTAGCCAAAACAAATTGGATGACTGTGCGCCCTAATGGCAAGCGAGGCTTGTTGTAATTCGCGGATTGAGTTAATATTAATAATCCTTTAAAAAAGCGCATATTAGACAAATTACAACCTAAACTGCGCTTAGTATGGCTATGATGCTTAATACTTAGACAGTTATCTGTTGGTATTTTAAAACTTCACTCAGTTTATAGACTTTCATAGACTTTAAATGACATAAATGGTCAATTTTTGCTGCCTTTGACTTGATGGATGAGAAAATGTTAGTATATGCGAATATTTTTCCCAAAGTTAAATGCAACTAGTAGAGCGCCATGTAATTCGCCGCAATCATCCTCACTATCGTGAGATTGATGCTCTGTGTTTTGCAGCAAAAAACCTCTACAATTTTGCCAACTATCACATCCGCCAAGCTTTTATAAAAGAAAAGAAATATCTCAACTACAACACGATAGATAAACTACTTCAAACATCTGAAGCATATCGTGCAATGCCGGCAAAAGTCTCTCAACAAGTATTGTTAAGTTTGCATCGAGCTTGGTCAAGTTTTTTTGCTGCATCTGCTACTTTTACACAAAAGCCAGACTCTTTTTTAGGTAGACCGAAATTACCCAAATACAAACATAAGGAAAAAGGAAGATATTTGCTGATTTATACTGCGCAGGCAATCAGTAAATCCTTATTAAAAAAGGGTTTTATTAGTCTATCTAAAACCAATTTGAAAATACCCACTTTCGTTAAATACTCTGAACTTTGCCAAGTTCGTGTTATTCCAAAGTTAAATTATTACGTGATAGAGGTGATTTATGAGAAACAATCACAAGTAACTGATTTAGACCGTAGTTGTATTGCTGCTGTTGATATTGGCGTTGATAATTTGGCGGCTGTAACTTCAAACAAAAAAGGTTTTGTACCACTTTTAGTTAACGGCAGACCGTTGAAGTCTATCAATCAATATTACAATCAGCGCAAAGCTTCTTTACAGTCATTACTGAAAAATCAACAAACTAGCAAACGAATTCAACAGTTATCAACAAAGCGTAATTTCAAGGTTGATGATTATCTGCACAAAGCGAGTAGATTAATTATCAATCATCTGATTGCAAATCGTATTGGTACTTTGGTAATTGGTCAAAATCAGTTTTGGAAGCAACAAACCAACTTGGGCAAACGAAACAACCAAAATTTTGTTTATATTCCTCATGCTCGCTTTGTCGAGATGTTGAGTTACAAAGCGCAATTTGTGGGAATTCAAATTATAATCCATGAAGAATCTTATACTTCAGTTGCTGATTTTCTCAAACTTGACCCAATTCCAGTTTATGGGGATTGCGATTCAATCAGAGTTAAGTTTAGTGGTAAACGAATTAAAAGAGCAATTTATCGTTCTGGAACTGGTGTTTTGATTCATGCCGATGTCAACGCTAGTTTTAACATTTTACGTAAAGTAGTCCCAACAGCTTTTTGCCTAGGGATAGAGGATGTTGTAGTTCGTCCAGTCGGGATTACACCTGATAAACAAGCTGCATGAGATAAATGTCCATGCTTTTTGAAACTATTTACTTGTTGATTCTATAGATATCAATCTGACAAAAAAATAATATTTTGTAGATTTTCTTAATCTTTTTTTACCATCAATATATTTGTTGAGAAAATAAAAAATGTCAATTGAATTATATTAATAACTTTTTTCTAAATAAATTTCATAATATTAAGTAGTATTGCGGTTACTGTAATGAAAAGGGAAACCCTAATCTAAAAGTGGGAAAGTTTAATAGTGTTAGTCGCTCAATCATCAAATTGCGGCGTCAAGCGCACAAGCAATTTTTCCGAATATGAGGCTGAGACTAAATATTCATCACAGACATTAGCAATTTAGTTTTGTTGGCAATCAAAAGGCTAACCTGTTATGGCTGAGTTTCCAGAAAAGGATTTACAAAGGCGGCTAAGTTTATATCAAGTATTCCTGAAATTGTATGAGCATCATGGTAGCCTTTTAGATGAAATTCTTCAGTTAGAAAATTTATCTCAGCCTTCGTTGCGAGGAGTGCAGCCGCGTTACGTACAGGGTGTTGTAGATAGTTCTATTGTTTATGTAATTAGTAATTTATGTGAGGGAAAAACACAAAGTTTACGACAACCACAGCAAATCTGGACAATGGGTCGCGATCGCACTTGTGGAATTCACATTGCTGATAAACACGTATCTCGCCGCCATGCAGCAATTCAGTATATTGATGAAAAAGGCTTTTACTTGATTGACTTTAGCAGTACCAATGGTACTTTTGTGAATGGCGAACCTGTCTATCAGCCGATCAAACTCCAAGATGGCGATCGCATTCGACTAGGCAATATATCTTTTTCCTTTTTCGTTAATCTTGCTTCTCCCCAAGTCCTACCAAGGGTAGCAGTTGAGTTGCTGATGCAACTAGTACCGCGAAAGAATGGTGATGAAGTAGAAATACCTTCGTACTCTCTTGCTAGAAAAAAATATCAGCCTGAGAACCTAGATAGTACTGTACAGGTTTTCAGAGATTTGGACTTAATTGGTAGCGAACCACTGGAGATAGCCACATTTGAACCGTCGTTAACTAAACAACGCCAATCTGAAATATTAGATGAATTTTTCCGCAGACAGGTAACTGATAATGGTTAATGGTTAATGGTTAATGGTTAATGGTTAATAGCTATGAACTATTAACCATTAACTATGAACCATGAACCACTAACTACTAACTACTAACAAACCTATTCTTCCTCTTCATAATCCTCCTCTTCTTCTTCATCTTCGTTTGTCTTTCTGACGGAGTTAGCAGAAACAACAGCCCCCATATCTAGTTTTTCCCGTACCAATTGCTTAATTTGTTCAGCAAGTTCGGGTTTTTCTTCTATATATTTAATGGCGTTGTCTCGACCTTGGGAAATGTTGTCACCGTTGTAGCTATACCATGCTCCCTTACGGGTGAGGACGCCAGTTTCTTCAGCTAGATCCACAAGACAGCCCAAAGTAGAAATTCCTTTACCAAAAATAATGTCAAATTCCGCAATTCTAAAAGGCGGTGCAACTTTATTTTTAGCCACTTTAACTTTGACGCGATTACCAAATTCCTCTGTACCTTTTTTCAAGGTTTGAATTCGGCGAATATCCAAGCGTACCGAAGAATAATACTTTAAGGCGTTACCACCAGTTGTGGTTTCTGGGTTGCCGTAAGTAACACCAATTTTTTGCCGCAACTGGTTCAGAAAAATTACTGTGCATCCTGACTTACCAATATTGCCAGTAATTTTACGTAAAGCTTGGCTCATCAATCTTGCTTGAAGACCGACGTGGGCATCACCCATATCACCTTCAATTTCCGCACGGGGGACTAGTGCTGCTACCGAGTCAATGACTACAATATCAATTGCAGCAGAACGGACAAGCTGATCAACAATTTCTAAAGCAGTTTCCCCTGTGTCAGGTTGGGAAACGAACAAATTTACAGTATCAACACCCAAAGCGCCAGCATAAGCTGGGTCTAAAGCGTGTTCCGCATCCACGTAGGCTGCAACTCCGCCATTTTTTTGTACTTCTGCGACCGCGTGCAGCGCTAGAGTTGTCTTACCGGAACTTTCAGGACCATAAATCTCAATCACCCGTCCTTTGGGTAAACCGCCACCTAATGCCAGATCCAAAGTTAGCGCCCCAGTGGAAATGGTCTCTACCTGCATCCGGGTAGCATCGCCCAAGCGCATGATTGTTCCTTTGCCAAAAGTACGCTCAATCTGGTTGAGTACCATGCTGAGCGCTTTTTGCTTGCCTGTATTATCAGTATTAACAGCCATTCCTACCTCTATATATATGGATTTAGGGAGTGTTGCTTGGGAAGATTGAGTAGAACAGATATACTATTTTGACATTTTACTACCGCTCAACGCTAAATAGTCTAGCGCGGGCTTGTCAATATTTTTGAAGGGTCTTCCTGCTTTGTTGGCAGAGCCGAGTTATCTAGTTCCATTGGATACCTCTGGCTGATTAGGATTATAGTTCCAAAAAGCATGGATATTTATCTCATGCAGCTTGTTTATCAGGTGTAATCCCGACTGGACGAACTACAACATCCTCTATCCCTAGGCAAAAAGCTGTTGGGACTACTTTACGTAAAATGTTAAAACTAGCGTTGACATCGGCATGAATCAAAACACCAGTTCCAGAACGATAAATTGCTCTTTTAATTCGTTTACCACTAAACTTAACTCTGATTGAATCGCAATCCCCATAAACTGGAATTGGGTCAAGTTTGAGAAAATCAGCAACTGAAGTATAAGATTCTTCATGGATTATAATTTGAATTCCCACAAATTGCGCTTTGTAACTCAACATCTCGACAAAGCGAGCATGAGGAATATAAACAAAATTTTGGTTGTTTCGTTTGCCCAAGTTGGTTTGTTGCTTCCAAAACTGATTTTGACCAATTACCAAAGTACCAATACGATTTGCAATCAGATGATTGATAATTAATCTACTCGCTTTGTGCAGATAATCATCAACCTTGAATTAGGCTCCGCGCATTCGTGACAGGTTAAGATAACATTGCTTTTGTCAATTAGAAATTATGCTGAAAAATCAGGAATATCCAAGGTATCAAACTAAGCTTTGTACCCTGGTTTCAACACAAATATGAATGATAAACACAAAGATTAGGCGATCGCTAACCCAAAAACGATGTTTTCTATCACGGTTTTTGGCGTAATTTTCATTCTATAGGTATATTGACAAATGCATCAAAACCTTAACCTGTCACCAATGGGTTCCGCGACGATAATTATCGGTATCGGAATATCTATCTATCATAGAAATGATGCAACTTCCTGCCGGAGAGTTTATCGCCCCTATTCATTAAGCCTTCGTGATGACTGCCGATTTTGCTGACTTTCTCATTCCCGATACAGCGCTTTCCGTAGCAGGTTTAACTGACTACATCCGCTTTCTCTTAGAACAGGATAAACAATTGCGGCAAATTTGGGTGACAGGTGAAGTTTCCAGCGCTTCTCACCACCGCAGTGGTTTATTTTTCACGCTACAAGATCCAGACGCAGGCGCAGCAATTAAGTGTGTGGTATGGAATAGCCAGTTGTCTAAACTGATGCAAGTACCAACTGTGGGTGAACAGTTAATTATTTTGGGCAGTATTAGAGTTTACCCGCAACGGGGAGAATACCAACTTTCTGTGTGGCAAGCTTTACCTGCTGGTGTGGGTTTGCAAGCGCTGCGTTACCAACAACTGCGAAACCGTTTGCAGGCAGAAGGGTTATTTGATCCACAAAGAAAGCGATCGCTCCCTCCTCATCCCCAAATTATCGCTGTTGTCACTTCACCCACCGCCGCCGCTTGGGGAGATATTCAAAAGACTCTCAAGCAAAGGTATCCAGGTTTACAAGTTTTATTTTCCCCTGCTACAGTACAAGGTGAACAAGCACCAGAGTCTATCGTCAAGGCAATTGAAAGGGTGGAACAAGATGGACGTGCCGAAGTGCTGATTTTATCACGGGGAGGAGGTGCAGTTGAGGAATTGGCTTGCTTTAATGATGAACGGGTGGTGCGAGTAGTTGCTAATTGTTCTATTCCCGTAGTTACTGGAATTGGGCATCAAAGGGATGAGTCTTTGGTAGATTTAGTTGCAGATGAGTGTGTGCATACTCCCACGGCTGCGGCGGAACGGGTTGTTCCGGCTTTAACTGAGCTATACAATCAGCATCGGCAACGAATTGCTGATTTACAGCAAGCGGTGCGTCGAGAGATGGATACTGCCGAAGATGAACTGCAAGGACTGGGAAACCGTTTACGGCGTTTACGGTTGGATAGCCAAGTACAGCAACAAATGCAGATGCTGACTTGGAAGCGTCAGCATTTAATCCAAGCAACAAACAGTAAATTGCAGCAAGCTACTGGGTATTTAGAGATGCTAAGGCAAAAGTTGGCTACTCTTGATCCTAAAGCTGTGTTGCAGCGGGGTTATGCCGTGGTAAGGCAGGAAAATGGGATAATTGCTCGTTCTGCGGTTGAGTTGGAAGTAGGCGAAGAGTTGTTGGTTCAGTTGGGTGAGGGTGAGGTTAAAGTGAAGGTTGTGGAAGTAATTCAACCACCCCAGACGCAGAGAACACAGAGAGTAAATTAATGGTAAAGCGTAATAGTTCTTCTAGTTCTAAATCTATGGAAGCTTGGAATTATGAGGTAAAAGTTGCTGAAATAGAGAATATTATTGCTCGCATTGAGGCGGGTGAGTTGGAATTACAAGAGGTGTTTGAGCAGTTTGCTACTGCTGTGGAATATTTGCGTGAGTGTGAAAAATTTTTACACCAGCGTCAGCAGCAGGTAGATTTGTTAATTGAAACTTTAAATGATGAGTAATAAATATAACTAATTGAAATCTTTTCAGACATCCTGTAAGAAATACATTTTCTCCCTTTCGACAGGTTGATAGTTAAAGTAACACGACCATAGAAAGAGGAGAAAATACTTCTAGTTTTATAACATAGTTAAAGAACATAAACATTTTTAAAACACTGATTTATAAACTGAATAGATTATTTTTATTAAGCTCAAACCTAGCTGTTTGTGCGGTTTTGGTTTGCTTATAAAAACTTTTTATCCACCTTTGATAAACCAGTAATTAAGTAATTTTAACTAGTAACCTGCTGCACGTAAGGGGATCGTACTCCCCATTAGGAGGCGGGTGAAGTACCGGAGACATTTCTTTTCTCTCTCTAGTTCTTCATTGGTGATTCAACAAGGAGATGCAATTATGGATTTAAAATTTCAAAATCCACTCATTCTGGCTGTACTGGGTGTAGGTGCATTGTTTGCCACAAAAACAGTTGTGCAATGGTGGCGCGAGGTGCAATACAGTCTCAATGGTAAAACAGTACTAATTACGGGTGGTTCACGGGGACTGGGTTTGGTATTAGCACGCAAGATTTTGCAAGAAGGGGCACGGGTGGCAATTTGTGCCCGTGATGCTTCGGAATTAGAAAGGGCGCGTGTTGATTTGGAAAAGTACGGAAAAGAGGTACTTGCCATACCTTGCGATGTCACCGATGAATTTGAAGTCAAGCAAATGATTCGGATAGTGCGCGATCGCTTTGGTGAGATTGATGTACTCATTAATAATGCAGGCATTATCCAGGTAGGGCCGATGGAAGAAATGACTCTTGATGATTACGAAGAAGCCATCAAAACTCATTTCTGGGGACCACTTTACACAACTACTGCTGTCCTCCCGCAAATGCGGCAACGGCGTGAAGGACGCATTGTCAATATTTCTTCTATTGGTGGTAAGGTGAGTGTACCGCATTTATTACCTTACAGTGCCAGCAAGTTTGCCTTAGTTGGGCTTTCGGAAGGAATGCGAGCTGAATTGGCAAAAGACGGAATAACTGTTACTACCGTGTGTCCTGGTCTGATGCGTACGGGAAGCCAATATAATGCTTTCTTCAAAGGCAAGCACCGTGAAGAATATGCTTGGTTTAGCATTAGTGATTCCCTACCCATACTTTCTATGAGTGCGGAAAGTGCCGCAAGTCAGATTATTTCCGCCTGCAAGCGAGGAGATGCGGAAGTAGTATTATCAATTACCGCTCAAATTGGCGATAAATTCCATGCCCTATTCCCCGGTCTTACTTCAGAGATTCTCAGTTGGGTGAACCGATTATTACCAGAACCAGATGGTATTGGTAGCGATCGCGCTTTAGGTAAAGACAGCCAATCTTCCGCCTCTCCATCTGCCTTAACTAGCTTAAGCAACAAAGCTGCTCAAAGAAATAATCAGCATGTTGAAGAATCATCAGAAATGACGACATAAAATAAAATCCGCCTGGGACTTTTTGTCCCAGCTTCATAGCATTAATTCATTTTAATCTGAAGTTCCCCCGTGCAAATGTACTAAGATAGCCTGCAAAGCTTATT
>JBHYDF010000079.1:0-32856 GCA_051861145.1 Nostocaceae cyanobacterium | reverse complement strand
CCATTGCATCAATAGTGATAATGGAGCCAGCGATATCTAATAACTCTAATAATGCCAGGGCAAACGCATCTAATTTTTCACAAACCGAACATGTTTGAGTTTAAGGCTTGCAACATCACCTCCTCAGTAATGCGATCGCTTTTGGGCGAGTGTGAATTGGTAGATGCTCCCGCGTCCAGTAAGAGCAGCGTACGCTGCTCTTGGGGACTTCGTTGTGTTCTGGCTTCTTGAGGGCGACAATCAACGACATTCGGTTTTGGATGTGGTGCGATTGGTCGGGCAGTTGGGTCTATAGAGGCGATCGCCTCGGTCTGGTGAGGGTAATGGAGCGTCCCGGAGGGCGATCGCCCTTGAGAAAAACTTTGTGATTTACTGAAATTAGTCGGGGCGGCACCAGCCGCTTTCGAGCTACTGACTATAGGTATAAGTGGGTGATTCCATCTGCGATCTGACCGTGGTAGGCAGACAGGCTGAAGCCATCAGCAAAAACAATGGCTGGTTCTGCTTCAGCATCAAAGACACCTTTGCTGTTAAAAGAGTGTAAAACCCCATTCTGGTCTAAAGAGAGTAAAATCGGGCGATCGCAGACGATGCAAAATTCTTCGAGTGGGTAAAGCCAGCCACAGTGTTTGACAACTGACTGCAAGGCGTGCCACTTATCCCCTAATTGAATAAAATCTAAAACTGACACCAGTGTGTGAGCGGGAGCATTCCTTGTGTAATTTGCTGGGTGGGCAGAAAACTTTTAACAGTAGCTGGGCGCGAACTTTCCAGCCCGTGGAAAAAACCTGCACGCGGTTGACGCTTTCCATGCAGAGGCTTAAGCCGCCGAAGAGCGATTTTGGGTAGGGGTTCTCACGCGCGAGCTTTCTTTAGAGCAGTAATACGCGCTCGAATAATCGCAGCGGGATCCCGCTTCGGCTTGTGAGAAGGTACGGGAGCCGAAACCGTTGAAATTGGGCAGGCTTCTAGGGATGGTCGATAAGCCAATTGGTCTAGCCGCAGGATTAATTAAGCCTGCCCTTTTTCTTTAGGCAATCTTCCAAGCGCGTTTTGTGTAGAAAGCGTGCGTCCCTTGGGAAAAACCTGCTCCATTTGCAAGCGCCTTGGTCACGAGGCGGTGTTTTACCGCGCTCAAAAACTGTTTTGAGCGCGGTAAAACCGCCTCGTGACCCCCCTCGCACTCATGCTATCCTACTTAATTATTTGATGAAGGCGCTTGCATTTTGGATAACTTTATGAAAGCCCCTCACCCTCTGGTTGCAGCAAATGGGTGAAGCATGAGCGATCGCCCTTTTATATCAGCATCTATCTACTGTGCTACTGTGCTTCTTGCCAACCCCATTCGTCGCCGCGAGGAGCCTGCCTTTTGAGTTGATTGTGTTGTAGATACATACTCCTGAGCAAGTGGATAATGGTCTATTGCAAATTGATCAAAAAATGAGCAATAACCGTATTTCTTTCATAAGATAGCAAGTAAAGATGCAAGAGATTGGGGTTATTTGGATCACGATGCATGACTGGACCATCAACAGCTAAGCGATGGTGATCTATCCATCTATTCTTTGAATCAAGTAAAACACTGAAGTAAGGACTTTGATCAGGATGATTCTTTTGTAATTCTTCGTAACTTTGATAAAAAGGAGGAATTCCAATTCCCATCGGCATATATAAGCCTTTGGAATAGTCATTTACAGGTAATTGTGGAAGTTCTTTGAGGTTGACGCCACTGATGAATAGCCGATTTTGTTCACCATTCTTTGTGTCTTTAAAAACTAACTCAATTTCCTGCAATTTTTGCTTAACACCTACAGGTTGAATGTTTCTCAAAATAGCTTTTTCAAATTTACCAATTCTCCAGTATTCATTCAACCAAGGTTTTTCAGAATCATAATATCCTGGTGGTCGAAAAGAAGCAAATTTTACTTCGGCAGCATCATTGTAAAAATCTCCCCAAGTAGTCAGATTTTTGGCGAGAGTAGTTCTAATTTTTCTACTTTGCTCTCCTGAAGAAATTATTCTTTCATCAAGTGGGAATTTTGTCGTCACTTCTTTTTCATCTATTACTTCCCGGAGTAAATTTGTATTAACTACCGTACCAGCCGGGTCTTGCCAGTGTTCTAATCTCCACCGATGCTTCCAATAGGACATATTATTAATTTTTTCAAATATATTTTTATAATGTCCCATTGGGAAAGTGAACCAACCTTGATAGTAAAGGGATTTATTATCGCTTTCCTTCGTAAAAAGCAAAACTTCCCAATATCCAGCATTTAAGCAATTGTTAGCTAAAGCGATTTCGTAGAGATTTTGTTTTTCAAAGCCATCTCCTCCACTAATTTCTATATGCTGGGAACTAGCAGGAAAACTAATCTGTTGTCTATTCCACTCTCGGTCAGTAAAGGCTATTACTTCTAAACCTTTATCTTTTTTAGCCCATGACGGTGCTTTGGGAACCAAGAGGCTCATATCTACATTTTTGATAACTATTCTGGCTGTTTTGTTATTTGTCGGCTCCAGCACAAAATCGAAGTGTGTATCATCCTTCTTAATAATTGTTAATTTTCTCTGAGAATATCTTTGAAAGTTTTTGCTTAATGCAGCGGGATTTTCTGGATAATCGGCGTTCGTGAATTCTTGTACTTTTACCGCCATTTGGTTATTAACTTTATATCTGGAGATGAACCAGAAACCTCCCACACTGATTAAACCAAGAGATACAACAAGAGTACTTAATAAAAATTGTTTCTTATTGATTCTTAAATTAATTTTTTTGAATATAGGAGTATTGCTAATTCTTTGCGTACTAGACGTGTTACTCATGTAGAAACACCCTGCAATTACAGAATCATGCTTAACAGCAGCATACCATTAGAGATTGTGAATTCGCCGATAGCAATCAGTTAAAAAAAATAATACTAAGAGATTAAGAACATTTTCGTAGATATTACTTGTGTATCGGCTAACTCGGAAACATCTACTAGTAGTTGTTTCAGTTGAATTCTCAGAAGCGTCAAATTTTTCAGAACGTAAATTAGCTCAAAACTCGACTGAAAGATTATTTCAACAATGTAATTTTTTTGCTTTCACTTCATCGGAATAGATAGGGCAATATAATTAATTGTTTTTATATAAAATGTTGTTAATGTGTAACATTTGCTTCGGCGGAACTTGCCTAATTATGATACGGCAAGCCAGAGCGCGATACCTCGCGGTCTTGTTGTTAATTGGTAATTGGTAATTGGTAATTGATTTTTCCCATTACCTATTACCCTTTCCCCCAAAACCCTTACTGTATTGATATCACTCCACGCTTCGGGAGCAATGGCTTCTACACCATTCGCCTGAGAGTTCGAGTAGTTTTGCTAAGTTCTGCGGTACCAACTCTGGTTTGACTAATACCAATAGCAGTTTCTTTTGCTCCTTTATTAATAGCTTCCATTGCTTCTACAACTTGTTGAATAGCATTTAATTGCTGCTTGAGATTGAGCGATATTTGTTGATTGTTCAACACCATGTAGTTAACGGCATCCGCCACACCCGCAAAAGCTTGATCTGTTGTTTTCGCGATTTGTACTCCTGACTTAACAGTGTGAGTACCTGACTCTGTCACCACTACAGTTGAATTAACTGCCTTCTGAATATTAGAAACCAGAAGTTTAATTTTTTCGGCTTCTTTTTGACTTTGGTCAGATAATTTGCGAATTTCATTAGCAACCACAGCAAAGCGTTTGCCATGTTCACCAGCGTGAGCTGCTTCAACTGATGAATTAAGTGCCAACATATTACTTTGATTTGCCAACTCAGAAACAATCCTAGAGATGCTGCCAATTTGATTAGCTTGCTCGCTAAGTTGGCTAATTTGGTGAGCGATCGCTTCCACTTTCTTTTCTAAAGTGAACATCCCTTCAAGGGTTTCTCCTACTGCTTGAGTACCACGAAAGGCAAGCGCAAGAGCCTGTTGTGCGGCATCCACGGCGGCTTTGGCTTGCTGTGCTGACTGTTTACAGGAGGCTTCCAACTCATCCATTGCGCTAGTCGTTTCCTGAACACTAGTGGCTTGCTGTCCTGTTATGCGTTCTTGCTGTTCTAACGCAGAGAATGTTTGCTGGCTAGAGGTAGATATTGCATTCACCAGTTGCTTAATTAAATTGACGATTTGGCGTGCCCTTCTAAATCCCAGTGGCAACACCACACCCAGAGAAACAACAATAATTAGAACGCTGACGAATGCAAATGAGTAAACGCTTTCAAAAAAACTATTTTTGGGAATTGTATTCACAACAACCAAAAATGTCGGCTGGTTTGGACTGGGCCAGATGCGATGATAGGCGAAGAGATAGTGTCCCTTTTCAAAAGTTCCCGACTCACTACTCAAGATTTGCTTGGCAATTTCTGGCGAATAATCTTTTGATAATTTCTGATTATTTTTGAATTCAAAACCCCATTCTTTGTTAGAGTTAGGATGGGCAACGTAATAGCCATCTTGATTAACGATAAACTTGAGCTTACCTTCAGGTGTATGTGATTCTTCTTGTGTTGGTTGATGTGATTTAAACTCTTTTAAAAATTGATTGGCAAGTACATTAGCAATTACAATTCCTCTTTTTTGACCAGCCGAGTCAAAAACAGGTGTAGCGTATCGAATTACTGGTTTAAAAGGTCTTTCAATTTGACCACGTTCCTGGTTCAGATCCAGGCGCGAAACATACAAATCGTTAGCCATCAATTTCATTGTCTCGCTAAAATACGGTCTATCCGCCTTATTTTGCAGTTCGGCTTCAGGAATAACTTTGATATTAGTGCCATCTGAATCTACTCGCACCACTTCATTACCCAAATCGTCCAAGTACCGCAACTGCATATACTTGGACTTTGTTTGCATCATCGCAATAAAATTTTTCTGTAATTGCTCAACCCCGGTTTTGTAGTCAGGGTTACTTTGCCCCTTTATGACTTGATTATTTTTGGTTTGGATAATACTTTGAAGTGAAGGACTTTTGCTGAAGAACCAAACATCATTTCTCACATCATCTAAAAATGCATTAACAAGTTGCGTTTCTGTTTTTAACTCAACCTCTATCTGCTCGTATGCCAAGTTTGATAAGGCGTTGATGGAAGAAGAAATCCCATATAATCCTACCAGAAAAACAGGAATAATCGTGCTGAAAATGAGCAATAAAATAATTTGATTCTGAAGTTTTAATTTCGGAGTCAATTGTCGGAAAAATTCTTTAAGCATGGCTGATTAGTTCTAACTAGATAATTTCGACCGGCAAACCCATTCCTCTTTCATAAGATAGAAAGGTCACTCGCGCGGGCGCGAGAATTCAAAATTCAATGGAGCAAAATTCAAATTTTCTTAAAAAATGCGCGTTGTGATACGGGAGTGCCGCTTCATTTTTCAAACGACAAAACGGGACAAACCTTCACCGGTTACTGGAGAGCGCCCCGTGGTTTTTGGGTAAGGGTCGCGAGGCTGCGCGGTTTTATTGCTACCCCGTCTCACCAACCAGCGTTCAGAAACCGCGCATCCTGGACCACGGTTTGTCCCGTCCCGGTCTACGACTTTCCCCAACCCACTTCCAAAAAAAAACAGCCTCGGTCGCGCGGCGCTCCTGTATAAAGCGTTCACAGTCGCTCGGCATAAGGATTTATCCGTGGGTTTTAAATGTTTGCGGGTGTTGAATTTTGAGTTTTGAAGCACCCAACAAGCTCGTGACAGTGTTTTGCTACTTTTGGATTAGCATCGACCGCAGCACCAACCGCAGATTACTGTTCCCCGATTATTAGATCCCTTTTCCTTAGTATTAAATTCGCAAGTACTCACTCATATGATGAGTTTCTTAACGATATTATGTTTTTGGATGCAACCCTACCAAAGAGATGGTTGTTATACCATCAGAGTTTGCTCTTTAAAAAACTGTTATTTTTTCAACAGTATCGCTGTTAAAACTAGCATACGTAAGTGATTAAATGAATCAAAAATAGATAAAATTATGTAAAAAAACGTTTAATTTGAGATTCGACATCTCCAGAGTAAACAGTTGAAAGTTTGGTGAACAAAAGCCTTGAGTTGGGGACGCACGCTTTCTACACAAAACGCGCGGAGCGACACTCACAAGCCGAAGCGGGCAAAGCTGCGAATATTCGAGCGTTAACTCGCTCGCTCCCCCGAAGGGCGCTTGTGAGAACCCGTGACCCAAAATCGCTATGCAGGCGGCACGCCCGCCATGCATGGTTGCGTTTAAGCGTGCAGGTTTTTTCCACGGGCTTTCTGCTCTTATTTTTGTAAATAACAGGATGGTAGATTTTATGAGAACTATAGATTTTGATAATTTCATGTACTACTCAAATTTCCATATTTAACTCATGAAGAATTTGGCATTTTTATTGGCGTGGGTCGCATTGCTATAACTGCGGCAATGAAGAGATTAAAACAAGAGGGCTTTCATAAAGTTATCCTTATGTGAGATAAAAAATCCTCTTACACAACAACAACAAGGAAAACTTTTGGTAGGGTTTTTATAGTTGTGGAACAAGTTAACTTATATTTTCCACAAAAAATACAATGTACACAGTTTTTCGGCTATTTGGGACTCTTGAATTGTTTTGACCTGGCGCGACGATTAATTTCGTGTACGTTGTGTAAAATAAATTCTGAAAAAAAGGTTGTCCAATAAGCATTTTCTGCGTTGTGTATCACATAATTATCCATGCGGAGCAAGCGCCTTCATCAAATAATGCGCGTAGGATAGGCAATTGCCTTGGGGGGTCACGAGGCGGTTTTACCGCGCTCAAAACAGTTTTTGAGCGCGGTAAAACACCGCCTCGTGACCAAGGCGCTTGCAAATGGAGCAGGTTTTTCCCAAGGGGAGGATGTCACTTTATTACCCCATCGAGGTGATGGGGTAGTGCGAGTGTTAATGGTGTTAATTATTGGCTTCTTTTTTGCTTTCAATCATTGTCTGAACAGAAAGATAGCGCTCGCCGTATGGGGCGCATATCTCCAGTGTGAGATTTTTTTTCTTGATAAAGAAAGTATCTTGTAGCGCCGAAAGCTCGCGACCACTCACCGGAATGTTTGTATACAAGCCTTCTGTTGTGCTGTAGAAAACTTCTTTGTCGCGATAATCTAAAACTCCAAGAACAAATGGTTCAGAGTGTTCCGCACAGATAAACCAGCCTCCACAAGCTAGCTCATCTCCTGTAATTTTCATTAATTTTTGAAAGGATTGCTTAATTGTCTGGTCAATGAATACGATCAGCTTTACATAGTCGTCTATGCTAGTAATGTCTTGAGAGTTCATAGAAGTAAGCCTCATTTTGATTTGAGTTTGATTTACCTCGATTAGTACGAACGCTCTCTGTTTTGCCTTACATTTACTACTCTACACGCTGTAAACTATTGGAGAGGGTATGCGTACGCATACCTCAACAAGCTGAAAATGGAGTCGAATTCTTCGCTCTTGAAAACGAGCAAACCGGAGGAGGGTTCCTCCTAGGAACCACTCGTGGGCAGCACTCGTGGGCTTTGGGTCGGATTGCGCTTTGACTCAGGGAGTGAGTCCCTCCAATTCTTCGATTGGAGGCAGCAATCACGAAGTTTGGCGCTTTGCGCCCGACCCGCCAAAGTCAAGCGCGATCGCGGACTGGGGTAGTCGTATAGCGGATGAACATCAATTGAAGTCCGACTTGCGACAAAAGACTTGTGATTTGGCGTCTTGGTCTGCAAATGAGTGTATTAAAAAATATGACTGACAGGAACCATATGTCATGAGATGGCTACATTGTCAGTGTTATTTTGTCATGTGTAGAGGTTTGCCCCCTCCGTTGAGGGGCTTTTCTCTCCCTAACTGCACAGCACAAGGCTTACTAGATAATGGTACAGACATTTATCGTATAACATCGCAAACGCACGTTTGTGAGAGTGGGTACTCACTCACTCACTCACTCACTACGCAGATAGTACATATTAAGTAGAAGCAGTGAGAGCAACAGCCGCAAAGTGAGAGGAACGAGTCTTAGCGAGTGGTACTTCTTCTAACCAACTCGTCCCTGCGTGTGAGATTGATTGCAACTGCTTGTGCAATTGATTTTGGCAGGAGGCATTGGTTTTGCGATCGCACTTCGGTATTGTTAGTGGGACTTAGACAAAAAATAGCTGGAAAAAACCCTCAAATGTATATACATAGAGACTTTGACGAGAAGAAGCAGGGGGAAGGGGGCTTTCTTGCAGGGGGAATGCTCCCTTCCTCCTGCCGTGGAGCGAAGTGTCGAACTTGCGGTATCAAGCCCCACCCAGAAGAAGCTCATGTTGGGTGCATCGAATCAGGTGTGGTGGGTTCAAGCCTAAGCAGCATTCGTCCCCCTGCTCCCTTCTAAGAGCTCCCTTGCCTCTTCCTTGACATCGTTTTGCCTAGTTTCTTGATCTATCTGGGTTTCAAGCATTTTTGGTCTTTTGGTGTATTTTCCTTGGCCTGTATGGGTTTGAGGCTTGTTTCTGCTTCAATTTTGTTTAAGTCCCGTTAAAATACTTGGATTCGCGATCGCTACATCACCAACGATTAAAAATTTGGGCTAATATGTCACAAATTTTGTGACTAATCAGGGGAAATTTTTTGACGCTAAGGTGAGCATACGTGGACTATCCCTCAACCATTCAGTACTATGATTGGTCGGCAAAAAACTTACAGGGTGCAACTGACATTTATACGAAAAAAAGCTGTTGCAGCCAACTTGCGAACGCCCGCAAAACAGAACTTTAGCATTGCTAAACGAGCCAAAATCATACTTAAGGTCGATGAAAATCCAGATTGGACGGATGCACAAATCGCAGGAATCATAGACTGTTCAGCAGCTCTTGTCCGCAAATGGCGTAAATTGTGACTTAAAGGAAATGTTTGCCGCAATGGCAAGCTTTTACTTTAATTTGAGTTCGGCAATCTTATACTTTAGACAGTTGCTACCGTGGTTTATGAGATGGAACCCGTTGGAATTGTGTTCAAATTCCATCATTCTGAACATATTTAGTTAGAAAGAGTTTAGTGACAAGTGGCAAACTTTTACTTGAGTTTTGAACTAATGGCAAAATTATAGTTAAAACAGGAGTTTTTTGTTAGCGATCGCCATCAAGGGAAACAGTGAGCCTTCCCCGCTCCCAGCCTGGGGTGAGGTGCTGCACGTCTAGAAACTAAAATACCTCTATATTAAAGTAAAATTCTGCCGCTAGTTCAAAATCAAAGTAAAAGCTTGCCTTTTGTCCTTGTACACTTAGAGAGCATAAATCTATTTACAATGATCAACTTGTCTGGTAATTCCTCGGTTTTTCCCCCGACAACTCACAGACGACTGTTTAAAGTATAAAGTTGCCGGACTCAAATTAAAGTAAAAGCTTGCCATTGCGGCAAACAATTCCTTTAAGTCACAAGCTTTATGGTTCCAGTCTGCGTCAAACGGACAAATTATGCTTCTTATATTAGGAATCGATAACTTTTCGGACAACGTAATAATAAGGGTTTCAGACATTAAAATACACGATTATGCTTCCAGACCCTGACAACTTTTGGGTCTGGTTACAAAATTTTTTACTTGAGTTTTTCGTAGGCAGTCAAAATAATCTTTTCTGTTTCCTCCCAGCCAATACATTTATCTGTCACAGAAACACCATATTTTAATTGCTCTCGTTTACTGGAAATTGATTGGTTTCCCTCATGCAAATTAGATTCCAACATCATGCCAACTATGGATGTATTGCCATTCACAATTTGTTGGATAACATTTTCAAATACCAAGGCTTGCAATTTGTGGTTTTTATTTGAATTTCCGTGGCTACAGTCGATAACTATTCTCGGTGGTAAATTGATTTTTTTTAATTGTTGTTCCACAAATTTTACATTTTCAGCATTGAAGTTAGGTTGACTATTACTACCTCGTAAAATAATATGACTATAGGCATTTCCTTTTGTTTTAAAAACGCTTACCTGTCCCATTTGGTTTATACCTAGGAATTGGTGAGGTGATCTAGCTGATTGCATGGCATTCAAAGCCACTTGAATGTTGCCATCAGTGCCGTTTTTAAAACCTACAGGCATCGAAAGTCCACTGGCCATTTCGCGGTGAGTTTGTGATTCGGTCGTGCGCGCTCCAATTGCAGACCATGCAATAAGTTCACTAATGTACTGAGGTATTATAGGATCTAGAGCTTCTGTGGCAGCGGGTAATCCCGATTCAGCAATTTTTAACAGTAGGCTACGTGCAATTAATAAACCCTTTTCTACATGAAAAGAATCATCCATGTCGGGATCGTTAATCAATCCTTTCCATCCTACCGTTGTTCTTGGTTTTTCAAAGTACACCCTCATGAGCAGCAGCAGTTTATCCTTGACTCGCTCAGCAAGAATTTTCAGTCTCTCTGAATATTCGAGTGCTGCTTTTGTATCGTGGATGGAACATGGTCCAACCACTATGAATTTTCTGCAATCTTGAAAATCAAGGATATCTTCTATTTCCTGCCTATATTTTAAAACCGTTTGTTCAGCCGAATTTGTTAAAGGCAATCTTGATTTAACCTCATTTGGGGTTAATAAAACGTGATAATTCTCAATGTGAGTGTTAAATAATTTGTTTGGCATGGAGCGGATATCGTGATTTGTGTAGGTGTTAGCCTCGAAATTCATATGCACACTGTAAATCAAAAATCTGATACTTCTATCCGTGAGAGGTTCAGGTAATACACCAGTTGTCAACAAGCAATAATACTTAAAATATTGCAGAAAATCGAAGTCGGAAACACATTTTTTGAGCAGGCGATTGCGCGAAGCGCAGACGCGCCTTGGCGTATCGCGTAATCTTGATACGCATCATTCATTTTTGCCTCAAAAGTTCAGTATAAGAGTTAACTTCATACCTCCGTTTTTCCCTAAATTTTAAGCCTAATTACTAATTGACAAAAGTAAGGTTATCTTAAAATTTCACGGATGGATACTTCTGCTCCTCAAATTATTGAGACTTTTCTCGAAAATGTAACTCTTCGAGCAATTAATTGCATCACTCCAGCAACCAAAACCCAAAACTATTAAACTGAAGTTTCCCCGTGCAAATGTACTAAAAACGCCCGAAACCTTTGATATATGGTTAATCCGGAGTTACCCCATGCAAAAGTACTAGAAAATGTCTGAAATGCTCTTTGTATAATCATTTGAGCGATTGTTAAGAAACCTGTGTACCCATGTCAGTTGCTTCTGTCTATTTGCGATACGCGAAGCGTTAAGCTAGAGGCTTATCGCCTGACTTTAAGAATTAGAGTTCGTTGTGAGTTGTATCGGGTACATTTCAAGCTTATACATGTCTACAGGTCTAAAAGTACAATAGCTGTATTAATTACAGCACAAGGCTTTACAGCAATTGTAGTACATTTGTATGGGATACTTCAGTTTATGGTATATGCAGGCTCTCTTGGCTCAAATATAGATCAGCAAAGAGTTTGCGAAACTTTGCTAGATTATTATCTCATGAAAGTTATGTAAGAGCGATATCTTGCCGATCCTGCCACCTTTTGCCCTTAGGAAAGCGCCCAACAAGACGCTAGCCGCTAGACCCAGTTTTTTGCCAGAGTCGATTTTTTCAACAACATAAAGGGCATCACTTCCAGCAGGGGAACCAGCTTTTAGTCTCATACCACATTAATTCAGACCTTAGTTCCAATAACCCCAATCATCGGTGGAGAGAAAAAAAATGTACATGGATCTTTCTCCCGCTCTACCCACTCTTGTTCAAACTCTTTTCGTTCTAACTCAGTGATATGTCCCATGTCAACTAACTTAGGAAGGTAACTTTCTTGAAATGTCGTTAACCAAGTCCATAGAGAAGAACCAGGTCTTCCTATGCTACAGATCTGTTTGATATCAGCTATCTGAAATCCTTTCTCATACATCATTCTTGGAATACGTCCTCCCACATCCAGATCTCCTCCGCTCTCACGAATGCTTTCATAAACGGAGTCATAGATGCGATCAAATATCTGACTTCGTGGTTCTATAGTGATTGCGCGGTAGTTAAAAAAATCCATGACGGCGAAAGAACCACCCGGTTTGAGTGCACGTGCAACACCTGCTATCACTGCCTGTGGATTATTGACATAGCACATTAACCAACGAGTAAATGCTCCATCAACACTTGCTTCCGGTAAATTAAGATGTTGAACATCATCGACTCTTACACTGAAGTTATTTATTCCTTGCATGGTCTGCTTGTTTTTGAGAAAATTGGTAAACTTTTCTGAAGAATCTACCGCAATTACCTTGCCTTTAGAACCAACAATTTCTATAAGATCCAAAGTCGTATAACCTGGACCACAACCAAGGTCTACGATTGTTTGTCCAGATCTAAATCCCGCACGTTCCCATAAGGTTGCTGTCTCTTGTCGCCATATTTGATGCTGCTGCTCTAATCGTCTAAGCTCTTTGTTGTCAGTTCCCAAAATGTAGCCGTCATCGTAACCTGTCTCACTCATTAAATCACTCCTTTATAATTTTAAAACTCTCCTATCGATGGAAAGATTTGCATCGGATGTTAAAGCGACCGTAGTGCTACAGAAATGTTGACGTTACCTCCAGGCTTAACCCATAAAAATCAGTTAAAAATTATAACAGCATTTTTGAAACATCACCGATTAAAGAGACAAGTTGAGCAATCATATTTAACCTTACCTTTTATTGAGTACTCTGTTCGTTGCCAAGTCAAGCGCCTGCCAAATTTGGTTCATCCAGTCCAGATGTTCTGGTTTCATCAGGCAGGATCGTAGGCAGCTAACATACTCCTGATCCCGCTCGATTTTTTGCCCAGCATCTAAAAAAAACTCTATCGGAAGATTTGCTATAGCCAAGTGGAGGTTTTCCGAGGCTGACTCCTTAAAAATCTCTCTTGACAGTTGTGACGCTTCACTTGCTATCTCAGATTTTGGTGTCCAAACGACAATGTCCAGTTCCGGGGGGAAAGCAACCATAAATCGTGGATCTTCTTGCAGTTTTTCAAAAAGAGTTATCGCTGCTTTTCGTGCTTTACTTAAACTGGCGGAAAACTCACCTCCCGGAACGAGGGGAAATAAGCGTTCAGTTGCCCAGAGCGCGACAGCTGAAGCGCCCGGTCTTGAGCATTCTAAGGTAATTTCACCTAAATGAAGTTCGTCAGAGCTAAAGTAAGTATATGGAGAATCATGCTTATATATCCTGCCAACCGAGGGTTCTTTGAAGAGGACACAGCCACAACCATAAGGCTGAAGTCCATGTTTGTGGGGATCGACAACAATGGAATCAACCTCTTTCAGGCAGTCAAAAGCGAATCGGGTTTCGGTATTAAGATTGTCCGTTAGGGCGAAATAGCCGCCGTAGGCCGCGTCTACGTGAATCCGGAACTTATATTTAGACTGAAGCTCGAGAATATCGGGTAAGGGATCCACTGAGCCGATTGCCGTTGTCCCTATGGTAACAACGACCGTACCAATATCATCTGTTTCAAGCAGGTTTTTGAGGGCATTCACATCCATGCGTGCTTGACTGTCACAGGGAACTGATTGGAAGTGAAGGCCAAGCACCCCACATATCCTTTGGTGTGTGTAGTGCGCTTGACTGGAAGCAACGACCTTTCTGCCAGGCATGAGAGTGCCTGCGACCCATAAAGCTTCCAGGTTTGCCATTGTTCCGCCGCTGCACAGATGTCCTAAATGGTCTTGCCAGCCAAACATTTTGGCGATCGCGGCAACCGCTTCTTTCTCCATTGCTGAGCTAGCCCGCCCGCCATCGAGAGCATGATTGTTGGGATTTATCCAAAGTGATAGAGCATAAGCAAGACGGGCAATTTCCGTTGGTGGCTTGAGCATTTGCCCAATGTATAGCGGATGGTGATAGGGAAAATTGTCTTGCATCCGCTCTGCCACCTCTAACAGCACTGTTCGCAGGTTGTCTATTTTGGGAGATGGATCTAATTCTGGTAGGCTTTGGAAACCGAGTTCCAAGTGTTCGAGTGCCTCTCGCAGTAATACCAGACTTTTCTTTTCCAACGTCATTTTGTGTTTCTGATTCTTTGGAGGAATAGACTGATTGAGGGTTTTGATGTGCTGATCTTGGAGGGGGGGGGAGCGGAGATACCGATACTGTTAGCGAATTCAACATAGGTAGGGTATAGCCCTACAAATTCGGCATTGGTGGGCATAGCCCTAACTACAAATTGAGATTTTCAGCAATTCGCCAAAAGTATCACATACCTTCTCAAAAGTGCCACCCCCCTGAAAAGCATTGTCTTACATGGATTTGATGGGGAAATTGGCGTTGCATAAATGCGGAATGAATTGGCGGTTGAAACCATTGAAAATTCGTTATAAGTTGTGTGAAACCATCCCATGATTCAGCAACGCCGGAAAATTTAATGATTTACTGTGCAATCATCGGCTCAATTTCCGGCATGGGGAACCGTGTATCGAATGTGAAGGCTCTTGGAGTCGGACCGTGGTTTTGCAGATACTCCAGCCGTTCCTTGGCTTCGTCTATTGTCGGTATGTAACCAGCTGGAATCCACCAAAGTACGATATACATACCCTCAAGGTGCTCAAACCATTGCTTGCGATCACGCATCACCTCGGCATGTTGACTTTGGTAGGTGAATTGAAACAGCGCCTCAATCGATTCCCACACAGAGAAGGTAATTAGTATTCGTTCATCGCTATATGGACGTATTCCTATAGAGTTGCCATCTTCAGTTTGCAAACGCCACACAAAGCCAGGAGCTGCATCGGCTAGGGCATTGATGCGATCTAGTTGAGAGACAAATCCAGCCATAGTTGGGTCGTCAATTTTCTGAGGGCGCATACGTGCGGTGTTAAATTGTGCAACATAATAACGATTGACATTCATATCCAGATCCTTTTTAAATCAACAGAAATCTTCAAATCAAGTAAACAGAAATCTTCGACTAAATCGCTCAAAGTAATCAACAAAGACTGGTGACTGTTCCGGACACAAATTTACTCCTAATACAAAAGCGATAAGCTCATGATGAAGGCTGCAAATCCCAGTCCCACCGCAAAGAACTGGCATTCAATATGGCAGATTTAGCTTCAATACCAAAATGTTCTCGCAGACCGTCAACAAAAGCTTTCTCAACTTTCTCAGCAACCTCTTTGCCTGCCTCAGGTAATATCTCAGACACCAAAAAAAAATTCTTTGTCGTCGTCACTATCTTTCCAGTTTCAGACTGACGCCAGACAAAATGTCGGGTAATCAATTCTTCGCTGTCAGTGTAGCTAACTTCGCCTGCCTCAGCGTAGATCGGGCTCGATTGACCAAGTTCAGTAAAAGGTTCACCGCCTTTAGTAAGTCTTAGAAATATATCTTCTCCACGAATGTCATCGATATCCCAACCGCCTACTGGAACTATGTACTTCAGGGAAATAGAGTTGTAAAAGTCTACGAAGGGATTAATATTACTTATCTCACCTCCTGAAAGAACACGACGACACAAAGCCTCTATTGAGCTGGGAAACTTCTTGGCTGACAATCCTATATTTTTGAATGCCTGACGCCAAGCATTAATGTAAGGATGTGATTGCGGATTTTGGTATTCCCAGGTATTCCTCAGTTGATTTTGAATATCCTTCAAAGCTTGCTGAATAGAAGGCTTTGGAGTTTCATTATCCAGCCCTTGTCCATAAGATACAACCAGCTGGATATCTGGAAACATTTGACACAGTGCTTCATCCACAATAAATGCCATTTTTTCCTCTCTACATTGCGGCAAAATAACCAGGAAATTTAAAATGATTTCGTAATTTAAAGAATATCCCTCTTTTGCCACTTTCGTAGAGGCGAAATTTGCAACGTCTGCCTACTGTTAAAGGGTTTTAGCCTTTAATTATCGAATTGTCGTCACGCTTACCCGCAAGTCTGGCTAGCCGCTGTTCGGCGGTGGTTAGGGTGGCGTCTGCCTTACTGAAGCAGAATCGAACCATAGTTCTGCCATCAGATGGATTCGAGTAGAAACTGCCGCTAGGCACCGCAGCGACACCGATCTCCTTGATCAAAAATCCAGCAAAGTCGATATCGTTGGCAAAGCCAAAGCTGCTGATATCAGCCATCAGGTAGTATGCGCCCTGGGGCCTATAGCAACGGAAGCCGAGCGGCTCAAGGATGTGCATGAGTCGGTCACGACGCTTTTGGATATCACGACGCAGATTCTGGTAATAGCTGTCTGGCAACTGCAAGGCTATAACACCCGCAGCTTGCAGTGGTGCAGATGCACCCGCTGTGGTAAACTCATGCAGCCTGCGGATTACGCTCGTAATCTCAGGGGGAGCAATGATGTAGCCGAGCCTCCATCCCGTAACGTTGTAAGTCTTTGACAGGCTGTTAACCAAAATAGTGCGATCACGCATATCACTGAGTTGAATCATTGAGATATGCGTCACCCCATCAAACACGATGTGCTCGTAGAGCTCATCGGTTACACACAGTACGTTCCACTGATGACACAAATCAGCGACAAACCGTAGTTCCTCCCGGCTGAAAACCTTGCCCGTCGGGTTGTTGGGCGTAATGAGGATAATTGCCTTTGTTCGGGGGTTGAATGTCTCCGCCAGATCCTGCTCATTGAAACCCCATTCCGGCGGGTGCAACGGCACATAACGCAGAACTGCACCACTGAGGCTTGCAGCCGAAACATGGTTTTCGTAGAAAGGCTCGAAGACGATCACTTCATCCCCCGGCTCAATAACGGTCATCATGACATTGAGCATGGCCTCGGTCGCGCCACAGGTGACAGTGACTTCCGTCTCTGGGTTAATCTCTATATTCAGATATCTACCCACTTTCTCGACGATGGCGTTACGTAACAGCTTAGCCCCCCACATGTTTGCATACTGGTTGATGTTGCTGTGAATGGCCTGAACCGCAGCATCCTTGACCTCCTTGGGAGCAGGGAAATCAGGAGCACCCAACGCAAGGTCAATTGCCTTATGATCGAGGCCCATATGTGCGATTTGAGTGATGACTGACCCAATGAACTGCTCCGTTCTAGAGGAAATAAACTTCCTATGGATTAACTCGAAGGCATCCCTGGAGGTTTGCACCTGAATCACGATTGCTCACCCCCAAGGAACAGACCCTGCACATCCCCATCATGATCTGTGGGGCGATCTTCCCAGTCCCAAGCGCCAGACACGGCAAGATTTGCCCCCGAAATGTAGGACGCGCTGTCAGACGCTAGAAAAACAACCGCTTCGGCAATCTCTTCAGGACGGCCTAAGCGCCCCATCGGAACGCGCTTTTGCATCCATTCCTTTTGCTCCGGCGGCAAGTGCCCGTTGTCGATCAACCCTGGTGAGACGCAATTGACGGTAATACCATGCGGTGCTTCTTCCACTGCCAAGCTGCGAGTCAGAATCAAGACACCAGTTTTGGCAATAGTATAAGCTGCTACATTTGGCGCGCCACGAACCTGGTAGATTGGGCTGAGTCCAATATTGATGATCTTGCCCTGCTGTCCGCTACGCATACTCGGAAGAACAGCATGGCAGAGGTAGTAAACGCTGCTTAGGTTGCTATCTAGAACGTAGCGCCATTCGTTAGACTCCATAGCGCCCAAAGGCTTGAAGAAAAAATCGCCAACATTATTGATCAGGATATTAATCGGTCCTAGCTGCTCCGTGACCGTGGCAATCAGCGTATTTGCTGCCACCGGATCGGTAACGTCACCTTCCACAGCGATAGCCTGCTGACCCAAAGCCCGTATCTGCTCTGTAACATTGAGGGCAGCAGCTTTGTCACTGCGATAGTTGACTGCTACATTAGCGCCGTGCTGTGCGAGGCTCAAAGCGATAGCCTTCCCGATGCCTCGGGAGCTACCGGTTACGACTGCAATCTGTCCTGAGAGTCTCATGTGCCCTTTCCTTCCTTATGAAGTTAACTAGAGTGATGGTGAGACTTGTCGTGCTCAACCTCCACTGGCAGTTCGGTGTAGTAGTGAATCTCACGGGGTGCCCTACAGTATGCGTCGTAGAAATCGCTCAGTAGGGGGTCTTCTTGCACCAAGATATCTTTGTGCAGCTCATGGTTACGCCAGGGGTAAAGCATAACCACGTCAGTAGGACAGGCAACACTCTGGTAAAAGCTGGCATGACCACACCAACCAGGATGCTCGTGGGCTGGGGGACCGACCATATTATCCATGTTCTGCATCAATTCCAATGCTTTGTCTTGCAGACCAGGTTTGAAGTGCCAAACTTCCATTACAAAAACCATTTGATTTCTCTTTTTGCTGAGTCGTTACAAAAGCGTGGATGGCTGCTTGTTGGCTATGACCTTTCCTCTAGGGGTAGATTAAAGACTCTGGACAACAGGTGAACATAGCTTTTGAAGCCAATTTTTATAAATTGCTCACATAGCTGCATGGGGTGTGAACATCCGTTCACTGAGTGACCAGTAGGATTTAAAAGCTGCCAACGCGAACGGATAATTTTGGTCAGAGTATTCAATGCTAAACTTTTTTGGGATTTCAGACTTCCTGTCTCGCCTCCTCCAAACTTCTGGCAAACAGCTGTATGAGACGATGCCATAAACTCATAGGCAGAGAGAAACTTATTGTATTGAGGCTGGAGAGAGTCAGGTAGTGTTTTGAAATGAGGTTTGTACCTCTTCCATAAGGTTACGAGATAAGCATGGTCATAGGACATAAGTCCACTAAATTCGTTTGAATTAACGTTAGGCTGAACCATCGTCTGACGAACTTGTTCTTCGTACTCTTGTCTGCTGAAGTTTCCAGCAAAAACCATTGATGCACCTGCTCCAACCATGAGGTCAGCGGCAGTTTCTAGCTCAGTCCCAGCTTGGGTTATGTTTCCGGATTCTAGCTCTTTTCCAAACCGTAATAGACAGACGCTCATGCCTTGAATGAAAACGAAAAAGATCCAATGAAATCTCTTCCAAATGAGTAGAGGAGCAACATTATTCATGACATTTCACTTGCTCTAATGGGAGATTAATAGTGTCGAATTAGATGCAGTGTTTATTAAGTTCGAGGAAAGTCCTATAGGCTACTAATAAACTCCTGAGCAAGCATTCAGAAGGTGCTTTTGTCTGCACGCGCTTGACATCAAAGTAATTGTCATAGTCCTCAATCTCCCATCGCTCTAAGGAAGTGCTAAGAGCTAACTCTTCTGTGGTATAGAATGGTTCTACTGAGCCAAGTATTTCTAATGCGTGGTCGTTCGTGATGACAGCTTGCTGATACGAAGCTTGTATCAAAGCTTGCTGAAATAGCTTAAGTATCTGGTTTAGCCTAACTTTGTGTGGTTTATTCAGTTCGTAGCTACCACACAAACTTTCAGGCCATAGTAAAATAAACTTCCCCTGGGTATCCAGAGCAATCAAGTCTTTACTCATGATGAATTCGTGACAAGTTGATTTGTGACAAGTTAAGGTTGTTGCCCATTTGTCAAGAATGGCTCAATTCCTTGTACATCTGCACACTCCTCCTTAGCTGTAGTTGTAAATTTGCAACAGAAAGTTTGCTACAGGGGAGGGGGTAGCGAAAGTAAAGGTGTAACAAGCGTGCTTGCGTAGGCTGAAAGTCTTGCTTTGTTTAGCTTTTAATAAATGGATTCGGAACTTTGTCAGGTGGGAGCAAGCACTTTCTCGCAGCTTTGCTCTAATTGGACAAGCAAGCCTGCTGGTAGTTTCCCGTTGTTCTAAGGGCTAGGTAAATAACATAAATCCAGGGTATTTGCAGGGTCGTTTCATTCCCCACAATGAGCCTTGGGCAGCAGTTTTTGATCTGGGGGAAGCTTTTGGGAGCAGGGGAAGGTGTTTCTCTCGATTTTTTGCTATCTCCCCATCTCCGAAATTGTAAAGAATCTTGAGAATAAAACAGATATATGCTGGAGGTGTCTTGACTTTGTGCCATAATACATTTACCTCACGTTAACTTAGTAATGTAGACGGGAGTGCTGCTGCTGGCTCTTGGTCGGGTTAAGCGGCAGCTACAAGAATCTAGAGTTTAAGCACCATTACCTTTGAGAACATAAGTAAAAAGAGAAAGACTACTACACTACATTCACAGGCTCTGTGTGCTTACTCTCTTTTGTACTTCCCTTAAACAATCACATTTAAAACAATAGCGCAAAATATTTTTACGAAACCATGTTTAATAATTTTAAAATTTTTTTTCCTTATACAACCGTAAATTTGATAGAAAAGGTCAGGCAAAAAAATATACAATAATACTTAACACTTGTATTCTTTGAAAAAGCTTGAATTTGCAGATAAATTTCATCAAATCAAATGAGATTTTGTGTATAAATTCTGACTGACAATCCCAAGTTATTGTAAATTAATATTCTGTATTTTTATATGAGGTATTAGATGATTTTTGATAGTTCAAGAATAGTAGAAAATAGTCGTAAAAACCATCTATTACAACGAAATTAATCTAAAACACATATTTATTAGACCCCAGAAAGCACATGAATAGGTGGTTAGATATCAGAATAATCAATCAGAGAGTAAGTTTACAAAATTTATTCTGGCATGATCGTACATAAATAAGTTTAATCGGATATAATGCTGGATTCTTGATTGATAGTAACCTGTTACTTAGCTCCAACTTTACCTTCAGTGCAGAGCGATACGCTCCGCGTAACGCCAAGAGGGCGAGGACAGTTTGGAAAACTGCCCTCCGGGCAGCCTCCGGACGATCGCATCTCTCAGTTTAGGTGAGGAGCGCAAATTGCATTTTATTTACTATGAATTGTTGTACGATTTATAAGCCTCTAACTAGCGGCGATAAGCGAAGCGATTACGCCGTCATGCGTATCGCCACTAGCAACATATGAAAGAAGCACATTTTTCAGAAGTTCTAAAATCCTTGCTGTATCAGGATTCTAAAATGTGCATCTTCAGAGCATAGGCGATCGCACTTTGCCATTTTATTCCTGGGCAAAGCGATGATTTATGTAAGGAGCAATCGCACTCTTGAAGGAAGTGCTTGCACCAGGGGTGGTGTTCAAATCCCACTGGTTTGTTTATCAACAGCCGCCGCAGTGGGGACTGGGGAAAGCGGATGGGAGAGAAAATGTCATCTTGTTCGGTGAACAATTGGTGAACAGATAATTTTTAGATGTTAAAAATGATCAACAATCTGTCAGATAAACAGTACGGTAGATTGAATAACGCATGTTGAATTATCAAAAAAGGGAACGGGCTCTCGCGGGGAACTCTTAACAGTTCTCCGTTCCTTATTCCCCATTGGGGGTCGCGCAACCCCATCAACTATTACGTTGCAATTTAAGTGTTGGGGTCGCGCAAGCCTATCGCCCTTTCCCTCCTGTTAAGAGTTGCCTTTTAATAGCTTCAAGAATTTGAATCCACCTATGAGACGAACACTTTTGTAAAGCGGGGTGGAGCATTTGCATTCATTACGGTGTATTTGCCAATATCCCTCTTCTGTCACTTTCCGGAGTGAGCTAGTAGTAAATAAGTTAAATCATCCAGAAGCATAACAAGGTTTAAATTGATTCATTGCAGCAATTAAATGATTGAATCCCAGCAATAAATGTGAATTGGGAAAAATATCTAGCCAAGGATAAATCAACCAAAATAGTAAGAGTGGTTGGATAATGAGACGCAGATTATTTAAAGTATTCTTCCATCCGCATTTTTGATTCCATTGTTTATGATTAGAAAAATCAACCGCACTATCTTCCTGTACCTCAATCTCAATTTGACGAGATTTATTTAAGCCTAAAAATGCTGGAGAATTTAAACTAATCCGCAGTGTAAACACAAAAAATAATTTCCCACCACCTCTCAATATGCTGGAAATTAGTAAAACGATAATCTGTCCAACCCAATTCTTGTTTACACTGTCGAAAACCATATTCTACCCATGTCCTTAATCCATAGAGGTCGCCTAAAGTCTTCTTCAATTTTCCTTGCAGATTCGTCATGATGAACGAAGTGGAATTTTCCGACATGGTTTCTGGGTCAGTAGTTATCTCCCAGTATGTTATGGTTCTTCTTTTACCATAAACTATTTCCCTAATATATCTGGTTTCTGATTTTTGATTACTAAATGTTCTCTCAAATTGACACCACTTATTCGCCCTAACGCTCTGTCCGGCTGGCAACCAGACTCCATGATTACAACGAAATTGCTACCACATAGGCTGAGTTATATTCACCCAGTTTTCTCATAAATTGGCGACTTTCACCATATAAACTATCAGCTAGTACTACTTCAATATTAAAGCCTGATTCAATTAATAACTCTGTAATCATTTCTGACGCTAACTCTATTTTAGTTTTATATTTATCTCCTTCTTTTAGCGTCCCTTTTGGTTTGAATACTTTTACACTTAATGGAAAAGTTATGTTAGAGTAAATTCCATAGGCATTTACTGAAACTATCCCATTATCTACCTTCCCCACACTTCCTAGGTATTGTCTGGCTACATAATCAGTTTTTTTACCTTTTTTCCTATCTCCTGTTTCATCTATTACTACTGTAATGGCATTTCCATCTAATGCTTTCTTGAGTTGATTTAATCTTCGTTGTTTTAATTTATCTACTGACCAATCTGAATTAGCTAGAAAATGATGTAATGACTGGGCTGAGTTTATACTCACCACTTTCGCTATCTCTGGTAACGATTTTCTTTTGATCGTTGATATTATTCCTAAGTGTAAATATTTGAAGCACTCATAATTTCTTACTTCTTTAAATAAGTCTTTATATTCTGCACCGCGATTCATCTATGATGGCAACTGTTGGGTGAGCATCTCTCGCCAAATGCTTCAGGATTTGTAATTCTACATCCATTGCCCTGCTTACCTTCCAGAGTTTTTTCTTTTAATTCTTTTATTCAGAATACTCGGAAAGTGACAGAAAAGGGATATAGCATTTCTCAGTTGGATGAATGACAATAACAACGGTGGGTGAACCAGCTACAAATATCTTTAGAAGTGATGGTAGCGATACGCCTTCGGCGTTAAGCAGGAGCTTATCGCAGCAGCAGCCATCCCCTAGAGGGCGATCGCCCGTGAGATTGGCTGTCAGACGTGGTTTCAGCCGTGTCTGTGAGAACGAAAACGCCCACAAGATTGTCGCGCAGTCTACATTTAGCTGTGCGATCACAAGCGCCCGAAAGGTTGACAGTGAGGGGACGCACGCTTTCTACACAAAACGCACAAGCCTTGTCCACCGCGTGGGGGTTACTGCGAGTGTTCGAGTGGTAAATATCGAAAATCCCGCTCCCCACGGTACCCCTCACCCAAAAGCCTGTTGGCAAAACCAATACGACCGTTGGCTTGCGCGTAATCGTCCGTTTTTTTCCACGGCTATCGGTAAGTGGCTTGCGCTAACAAGTCATTGCAGCGGACAATCAAGAGCCTCGGTCGAGACGCAAAGACCTCTGCTGCCGCTTTCTTTGGTCGTTCGACCGCTCAAATATCGGTGGAGACGGTGATTTGAGAGCTATTTGTTGAGAGCTAAAGTCAAGTCAGTTTGAAATTATTGTGGGGGGATCGAAAATAATGGAGGCTATACTTTAAACGGTAATAAACTGAGCTTTATTAAAAGTCTGAAATTTCAGACTGAGCAAGGAATTTAATTCCTTTGTATGTGTTTGATGTGCTGTATCTATAAAATGAGAAATTGCTGTTTTAAATTCAGAAAACTCTGGGTAATACTTTGAGTATAAACATTGTTTCTTAACTAACTTCCACAATCGCTCTATCAGGTTTAGATTTGGAGAGTAAGAAGGCAGATATAGTAATTCAATTTTGAGAGTCTCTGCTAATTCTTGTACTAATTTACATTTTTGATATCTGGCATTGTCACAAACTATAGTAATCGGCACGTTCAATTTGAGTGCCGTTAATTTTCGTAACAGTTCACAAATACTTTCAGCATTGATATAAGTTTCATTGGTGACTGTGATAATTTCATGGGTAATAGCATTTAATGCACCCAAAACATTAAATCTTTTTCGACCACAAGGGGACTTAATAAATATTCTTTCAAAACACCAAACCCATCCCAGAAACGCTCCCATGACAAAGTGAGAAGCATCCATAAAAAAAACGGCTGGCATTAGAGCGTGGTGTAATTTATGCGTCCTCCCTACTGGAATCCTCCCATCGAATTATCAGAGGCAGAGCAAAGCATCATCTCTCGGATTAAGAGAGCTAAACTATTTATCTTCTTACGCTACAACCGTCATCTCCTGTTTGATCAGCAGTTTCAAGCAGAACTGACTACTATGTTCAAGGACAGCACCGTTGGTCATTGTCCTGTGCCGCCTGCACAACTAGCGTTAGCATTAATTTTACAAGCCTACACGCTTTGTTAGTGATAACGTCACGTACTAAAGGATTTAGAGATTGGGGTAGTGCGCTCCGTCGGTTTGACAAGTGCTAACGTTCCAGAGGCTCAAGTTACCGAGGCGATGGATGCAGATTTGAAAGCTCAGAATGTGAAGCTGGTAGAGTTGCATATTGACCGCGCCTACCTGGCGAGTCATTGGGTTCAACAACGTTCCCAGGACTTAGCGATTTTCTGTAAAGCTTGGCCTGTACGTAATGGCGATCGCTTCACCAAGACAGATTTTATCTTAGACTGGGAGCGCAGTCTAATTCGCTGTCCAAATAATGTAACTATCCCATTTGAGCAAGGAAAAACCGTTCACTTTCCTGCATCTGAATGTCATGTTTGTCCTGTATACGAACGTTGTACTACTTCTGCTAAAGGTCGCAGTGTTTCAATTCATCCCGATGAGGCTTTTATGCAGGAGTTACGTCAGCGTCAGGACACGCTCATTTGGAAGAGCTAAACTCCGACAACGTTCTGCTGTAGAGCATACCTTAGCTCATCTGGGTCAATGGCAAGGCGACCGTGCCCGTTATACTGGATTGCGTAAGAACTTATTTGACTTACGGCGTGTAGCAGTTGTACATAATCTCCACGTAATTGCACGGTTGTCATCTAGCGTTTCAAATCAACAAGCCTTTTCTACCCTTGGGAAAAACCTGTCCAAAATGCAAGCGCCTTGGTCACGAGGCGGTGTTTTACCGCGCTCAAAAACTGTTTTGAGCGCGGTAAAACCGCCTCGTGACCCCCCAAGGCAATTGCCTATCCTACGCGCATTATTTGATGAAGGCGCTTGCTATTTTGGATAACTTTATGAAAGCCCCTAGTTAACGATCACATCCTTATTTTCCTGGTTTTTTCCACTTCACATTATCTCTTTTTTGTCAACCACGATTACTTGACCGACGCCCTAGGCGTGGCAGTAGGCTTTGGATGTGGGATTGGAGATTGGCGATCGCCTACCATCTTCAAGAGCCAATGCTTCATTTCTAATGCAAAGCCTACCACCAGAACCAGCGAATGCAGTGATGGTTTGTGCTAAAGCTGGCTGGAACTCGATGGTAGATAGTAGAGGGAGTGTCAAAATACCACACTCAAAGGTTTGACATTCCAGATTTTTTGGCAATATTCAAAAATCGTCCGATCTGAGGAAAATTTGCCAATCCGAGCTGTATTCAGAATAGACATTCTCGTCCAATGCTCTCGGTTAAGATAAGCATGGCTGAGTTGCTCTTGACAGTCAAGATAAGATTGATAATCAGCCAGAACCATATACTCATCTTTAATTAGTAGAGATTCCACTATCGGTCTAAACAAATCAGTTCTATCTGCACAAAAATAACCAGAAGCAATCATATCTATGACCTGTCTAAGTTCTGAATTGCTGTTGTAGTAATTCCAAGGGTTATAATTTTGTGCTTTGAAACTAAAAACTTCCTCAGCAGTCAAACCAAACAGAAAGAAATTTTCGTTTCCTACTTCTTGGCGAATTTCAATATTTGCTCCATCGAGAGTACCAATGGTAATTGCACCATTGATTGCCAATTTCATATTACCTGTGCCAGATGCTTCCTTACCAGCAGTGGAAATTTGCTCTGAGAGTTCCGCCGCCGCGCAGATACGTTGTGCTGACGATACGCAATAGTTTCTCAAAAAAACTACTTTCAAGCGAGAATTCACATCTGGGTCATTATTCACTACCTTTGCCACTGCATGAATTAGTTTGATGATTAGCTTGGCAATAAAATAACCTGGTGCTGCTTTACCGGCGAAGATAAAAGTTCTGGGCAATACTTCCAGTGCTGGATTTTGCTTGATCCGATTGTATAGGGTGATGATGTGTAGCAAATTCAAGATTTGGCGTTTGTATTCATGGATACGTTTGGCTTGAACATCAAATAGAGAATTTGCATTTACATCAATGCCGTTGTATTGCAAAATGTACTCTGCTAAGTCATGCTTGTTCTCGTGTTTTATCTGTTGCCAAGCCTGACAAAATTCTGCATCTTCTAAAAAATTTTCTAATTGCCTTAGTTCGTCTAAATTGGTAATCCAGTTCTTGCCAATTCTTTCTGTAATCAACAGTGCTAGTTTTGGGTTACTTAGTAACAAAAAGCGTCGGGGGCTAACTCCGTTAGTAATGTTAGTAAATTTTTCTGGATATAGTTCATAAAAATCATGGAGCAAACTTTGCTTTAATAATTTGGTATGCAATTGTGCCACTCCGTTAATGGCATGGCTACCCACACAAGCCAAATTCGCCATTTTGATTTGTTTTTCAGCCCCTTCTTCAATTAGTGAGAGCCGCGCCACACGATTTAAATCACCAGGGAATTTCAGCCACACCTGCTCTAGAAAACGACGGTTGATTTCGTAAATAATCTCTAAATGCCTGGGTAAAAGACGACCGAATAAGCTAATCGGCCATTGCTCTAATGCTTCTGGTAATAAGGTGTGGTTTGTATAAGCACAACAATTTTGCGTAATTTCCCATGCCCGTTCCCAATCCAACTGGTACTTATCAACTAGTAAACGCATCAACTCAGCAATAGTTAGAGATGGATGAGTATCATTCATCTGAATACTGACTTGTTTATCGAAGTTCTCAAAATGCTCTTGAGTACTTTCTATCCCTAATAATGCTTCGTCATAGGAACCACCTCTACTTCTATGCAGGCGGATCATGTAAAGGCGGATAATATCTTGCAAAGAACAGGAGACAAAAAAGTATTGTTGCTCTAATCGCAATTCTTTGCCTTGAGGAGTGTTGTCATTGGGATATAAAAGCTTAGAAATGTTTTCTGAGAAGGTTTTATCTGCAACTGCACGGCTGTAATCTCCAGCATTGAAAACTTCAAAGTTAAGTTCTTCGCTGGCTCTGGCACTCCACAGACGTAGGGTATTGACTGTGTTCGTTTTATATCCGGGTACGAGGGTATCGAAAGGTGTGCCTAAGACAGTGCGATCGCTAATCCACCGCACTTGGTAGCGTCCGTTTTGGTCAAAGTCAGCTTCGGTGCGTCCACCCAGCTTGACTTCTACTACATACTCTGGTCGGGGAATTTCCCAAGGATTACCAAAGCGCAACCATTTGTCAGGGCGTTCTACTTGCCAACCATCCTGGATTACTTGGTCAAAAGTCCCAAATTTATAGCGAATACCATAACCAATGGCAGGAATTTCTAAAGTCGCCCTCGGAGTCGAGAAAACAAGCTGCTAAACGCCCTAAGCCGCCGTTGCCTAATCCTGGTTCCTGTTCTTGTTCGATCAAATCGTAGAGATTCAGCCCTAATTGTTTTAACGCTTGATTAGCTACATCCCACAATCCCACATTTACCAGGTTTTTGTGCAGGTGACGACCTTTGAGATATTCAACAGACAAATAAAAAGCGACTTTCGCATCTTTTTCAAAATAAGTCTGTTGGGTTTTCAACCATCTATAAATTAGGCGATCGCGTACTGTATATGCCAATGCCATATAGTAGTCGTAAGGTCTGGCAAAAAACTGATCTTTGCCTTGGATATAAAACAAGTTATCCATAATCGCCCGCTTCAAAGTTTCCACACTCATACCCGTGCGATCATCCTCTACTTGAATTTTGGCGGGTTCAGTACGAGAAATGTGTTTTTTGGCATGATTATGATGTCTCTGATGTTCACCGTTGGTTGAGTGATGATGATTTATATTTGTCATAACTAAATCCCCCTTAATCTGATAGGTAAAATCAATAGTTAAGAACTGGTTAAGGATTTATTAATAAAAAATTAATTAAGAAATATACAGATCAGGTGATTTTTGCTTGTTCTGAATCAGATTGTCTGGGTCAAGACTAGAGATAAAATGTGAGGATTTTGTGATGTACCAAGACTAAATCTCTGTTTCATACTCAGTAGCTATTCAATCACATAATATTTTACAATCAATAGTTGACTACTCTACTAAAATATAAAAATAATCACCTGAGATAAAATTAATGATTGATTGACTATACAGTTAAGATATCGAAGGTAAAGCGAAAATTTTATTTGATTAAACATCACAAGTTGATCAAATTATTTTCATAACATCAAAATAGAGTTTTGCTCAAGCATATTTTCACCTATTAATCGCAATATTTGTCATTTTTTACTCAAAAATCAGTAATCATTCTCTGACTTTTTGAGATGACACTGAAAGGGTGGTGACGCGATGAATTCATCGATACCTAATATCACATCTGCACAGAATAGGAAAGTTATTTTGCACGCCCAAGTCAAAGCTTTTTATTATGGTACTTCCTTAGCGTTACGTAATATTGACCTCCCGATTTATAAAAACCTGATTACAGCTTTAATTGGTCCATCTGGTTGTGGTAAAACTACTTTGCTACGCTGCTTTAATCGTCTCAACGATTTGATTGAAGGAACTCAAATAGACGGTCAAATTCTCTATAACAATCGGAATATTTATCATCCCCAAGAAGATGTAATATTACTGCGGCGACGGATTAGCATGGTTTTTCAAAAGCCGAATCCTTTTCCAAAGTCTATCTACAATAACATTGCCTTTGGCCCTCGGATTCAAGGCTATCAAGGGAATATAGATGAATTAGTAGAACGCTCATTACGTCAGGCATCTCTTTGGGATGAGGTCAAGGATAGGCTAAAAGATAATGCCTTTTCCCTCTCTGGTGGACAACAACAAAGACTGTGTATTGCACGAGCGCTTGCCGTAGAACCAGAAGTGATTTTGATGGATGAACCGTGTTCTGCTCTCGACCCCTTATCAACTCAACAAATTGAAGAATTGATGCATAAGCTCAAGTTACAATGCACAATTGTGATTGTAACTCATAATATGCAGCAGGCAGCAAGAGTTTCTGATCTGACAGCATTTTTTAATGTGAAGAAGTCGTTGAAGGACTTGGGGTACCGGGTATTACAGCGATAGTCCTTCTCCCTGTTCTTGTTCCAGTCGCAACAGGTATAGGTAAACCCATTGCTAAAGCAATGGTAAAAGGTGGAATTGTCCTCTATGAAAAGGGCAAAGGAGTAGTTGCAGAAGTTGGCGAAAGATTTGAGGATATCGTAGCTGAAGCAAGGGCTGAACTGGCCGAAGAACGAACTGAAAGTATGGATCAGCCAGCTACAACTTGAACAAAAAATTAGTAAGTTTGATTGCAAATGTTAGTTAGACTTAATTGTGAGGGATGGGTAAGACACCCATCCTTATTTTTGTCGATTTTTGTCGAAAAATTTATGAATAAATTTCCCCCCCATAAATTATCCACACCGATACAATTACAAATTGTTAGTAATACTCCTGGTCGTCTGCGGTTGAAGATTCCTAGCCAATATCAGGAGCATAAGGAAATTATGGAAATGGCTACTTCCCTAAAATCTCTTTTTCCTCAAATTGAAGAAGTGAAGACCAATTTGCAGGCAGGTAGCATTACAATCTACTACTCTGGTGGTAGCGAAAGTTTTGCAGATACTTTAAGTAAATTACAGGCTTTAGGTATAACTCTTGTCAACGCTCCAGCCAAAAAATTACAACCTGCAACGCTAACTCAGACTTTATCCAACTTTAACCAACAAATTAAACAAGCAACAAAAGAGACAGTAGATTTGCGATCGCTTGTACCGTTTACCATTATTGCCTTTGCGATTAAACGTTTACTTCCTCAGTTAGCACGCTGGCAGTCAACAGTATTGTATCTCTTGCTTTGGTATGCCTTGGAAAGTTTAGTGAAAATGAGCGATAATCAGAAACCACCAAATCAATAGAACTCTTGCAGTAATTACAAGGATAGTAGGCTGAAAACCCCGCTCGAAAGAAGTGCATAGGACTAATTTTCGTACTTCAGGCAGGGGAGTGTCAAACTTTTGCTGATGGTAATTGCTTGGTTGCGTCATTTACCACAAATGGCAACAAAGCACTCGCACCAATCACTGCACTATCTACAAGGCTAATGGGTGTAAGTTGGAGAAGTCCTCTTAAAAGAGGCACCAATACAGCCAACATCTGTAAAGCAAAAGTGCCCCCTAAAGCCAAAGTTAAGTAATGATTGGCTGGTAGTTTTTCGTGGCTAAAAATACTGTGTTGAGGCGAACGGCAGTTGAGGGTATAGAACAACTCCGACATGGTTAAACTCATAAAAGCTATGGTGCTGGCTTGGGGACTAATACCATAACGCGCGATCCCGTACCCATAGGCTGCCAAGGAACTGGTAGAAATCGTAGCTGATTCCAAGACGATTCTGGCAAAGTCAGATTTTTTGATAATCTTCTCGTCAAGACTACGCGGAGGTTGACTCAAGACATCTGGTTCTGGCGGTTCCAGGGCCAAGGCAAGACCGGGAAAGATATCTGTTACCAAATTTACCCATAACAATTGCATAGCATTCAGTGGTTGCCCCATCCCGGCTGTAGTAGGAATTAGCATCACCATTATTTCGCTTAAGTTGCTAGAGATCAGGAAATGAACAGACTTTCTAATGTTGTTATAAATTGTCCGTCCGTGACTGACGGCGATAATCATGGTTTCTAGGTTGTCATTTTCCAAGACAATATCTGCAACTTCACGCGCTGTATCTGTGCCTGTATGTCCCATTGCAATACCAACATCGGCGGACTTCAAAGCAGGGGCATCATTGATACCATCGCCCGTCATGGAAACGACTTGACCCGCACCCCAGTCGCAACAGATAGCCCTGCTGCAACAGACAAAAGGGCTACTGGTAGAGTTGTAAATTGTTCAATAAACATACTCAGCTGGGAACGGCTGGTAGTTTCTGGGAGAACATTTGCGCCATATAGTTGCAGGTTTTTCTCGGCATTTATACTAGATAAGCCTGATACAGCCGAGCTATTAAAACCCGAAATTACCGCATCTACCTCTAAAAGATGCCAAGGTGAACTTTTTTGTTCTTGATCTGGGGTTTTTAGCTGATGCAGTTTTCTTTTGTTTGTAGAAGGATTTTTGACTTTTTCTATCACTGAATCTGTACACACTGTCATCACAGGTGGTTTTTTGCTCTCAAGAGTGTAATCTCTGACAATTTTTTCGATCAGTAAAGCGATCGCGTTCGGGCTAAAGCTTGGCTGAAAAATCACAATCACATTACCTATATCAGAATTAGCACTCACTTGCTGTATTTTCTTGTGATTTAACAATCTAAATTCAAGGTATTTTTTGAGATATTCCGAATGCTTAAGCCCATGCACTTTATATCTTGCTCGTCCTTTGACAGCAGTATGTATCGCCTGAACCAAAGGAACATCGTTGAAGTTTTTCCGAAAATAAGTGTTCATTTTTTTACTTAGCTATTTTTTGAAGTAGCAAGAGATTATGGATGAACCTGACATTTTTATACTTGAGCGCAACCTTGTCCCTAGAGTTAATTAGTTATATTTCATCTGTTTTATTAACTAGACAAAATAAAGGTTAATGAGCAAATCTAAGTAATATTCCAATCTGAAGTTATAGAAAAATATATTGAGGAAATTGTGAGGGCTAGATATTCGCGCTCTCTGCTACACGACCATCACACCGGACTTTGAGTGTAGGTACAGCTAACTTTTTGAGATTAGCGATCGCTTTTTGCACTCGATACTCCTGGCTAAAACCCAAAAATGCAATCAACACCACGATTTCCCTGCCCTTAACATGAATCTATCCCGTGGAAAAAAACCGCATCAAGAACGCGCAAACATGATTGGCTCTGTGCCGCCAAACAAGATTTTGGGTAAGGATTCTCACGCGCGAGCGGTATGACGCAGTAATCCACTCGAATCCTTGCAATAAGCCCGCTCGTTTTGAGCTATGGAAAGCGCGATTTATGTGTATTAGTGCGTCCCCACTAATATACAGATGTGGTAATCTACTACGTAGAATCGTTGGCACTGCAAGAGTTGAAAAAGCAGTTACCCAATGTTAATCAACTAGCGCTTCGAGGTGCGCTTGGGGCTGCTTGTTAGTCGTGCTGGTTATGTAAAGTCTCGTATCAATCAACAATATTCGGCTTGGGTTAAGGGAATTTAACGCCGACTGATATCCATCGAGCGTTTCGGCAATCAGTGGAGAGCGATACGCCTTTAGGCGTTAAGCTTCGCTTATCGCGAAGCGTGGATGTGGGAGTGATGTTGAGGGCGATCGCTTATCAATTGAGTGAGGGGAAGCACTCTACGAAAATAGCGAATTATCCAAGATATCCAAGATTACCCCGCAAGGGTACTGTCAGGGCATGATTTCACTTCTTACGATATTGAATGTGCCTTCAGGCACATTTTCTGGTTAGGAATCGCAAACTTGATATTACGCTTGACGTGGCCATTTACTCAACATCACGCAGTTGTATGTATGCGTGAGCCTTAACAGTACTTAACGGGACTTAGACAAAAATTAAGCGCAAATGAAGCCCAAACTAGCTTTATAAGCGGCAAATACGTCACGATGAAGGGTCA
>JBHYDF010000078.1:2541-32882 GCA_051861145.1 Nostocaceae cyanobacterium | reverse complement strand
GTAGCAAGTGGCGTGGGTTGGGGGGATCAGATTTTCTTTATAAATGACCTCTAACAACCACCAACAAACACTCAGTAAATTTGCGATAACTTCACAATAATAACTTGATTATTATATTGAAAATTTAAATACTTTACGTAAAAATATAGGTTTATCAGCATTTTTCCAATGCAGACGCATACTTAAACTGTAGTAAATGCAATTTAGATAAGTATTTTCAGTAAATTCCGCAAAATCACTGAAATTTTTCCGAAATTTCATCATATTGCTTGTAAGTATTTATTATTGCCTAACTATTTAGGCAATTTACCAACACAGAGAAATAAACAACTTTAGAAAGAGGAATATATGAAACGATATCTGGGATTTGCTAAGCGATTTTTACTCTTGGTTACTCCGGTGGTAGCGACTTCTGCCTTAGCAACCTCACCCAGTCAGGCTGCAACTTTAGCTTTTTCTAGAGGGGAATTGTATTTTAATAACTTTAGTGAAAATTTTTCGACAATTCAAAGACTAAATCAAGGTGATACCTTCGGTTTAGCCAATGGTGGATTAGTGAATTTGCAAAATCAAGCAATCACAGATTTCGTACCTAGTCCACCAGAAGCATTGACTTTTGGTTCGAGTTTAGCTGAAGGTGAAAGTAAAGATTATTTTGGATTAGCAGAAACTCAAGGAAAAATACTCGGCAACTTCAATGTAGATGCTGGTGAATTATTTTCTTTTGACTTTACAGCCAGATTAAATTTGGCAACATCAATAGATGAACCACCAGCGGAAAACGCCAGAGCAAGTGCAGATATATCTTTCTTATTATTCGATACCAGTGATGTTCCGGAAACAAATCTTTCAGATTTCTTTACCTCTGTGTTATCCGGTGTAAATAACATTCCCAAAAATCCTTTAGATTCTTTTTCTCTGGTCGGTAATTTAAATAGTCTGGGAGAAGATGATTTACTGGCATATCAAAAAAGCCAATATATTACCTTAAGTAATGAATTCAGTCAGCCTATTTTTGGTGGAACAGAAGAATTTGCTTTAGCTGATATTAGTGGTTCTCTACAACGCTCTTTTGATAAGCGAACAAATCTCACTTTAGTCGCAGTTCGGAAAGGTCAGGTTAGAGTTACTGCGCCTGAACCTTCTACTTATTTAGGAACACTTTTATTTTTTGTGTTAGTTGTTGCGATGAAAGTTAAACGTAAAGCAATCAGTTAAATTTTTATTGCCTTAGAGTTTGTAGGAATTCTATATTTGTTAAGCCCTGAATTAAATTTCGGGCTTAAAGCTAAAGTCGGTTAAAAACCGACTGGCTTTTGAGTTTTAACCCATTTTAACTGACATCTTGCACCAATCTCAACAAGCCTAAAATAAGCCCGGAAATAAATTTCGGGCTAGAAGCTAAAGTCGGTTAAAAACCGACTGGTTAAGATTTTTAACCCATTTTTAATGGGTTTAAGCTAAAGTGTGGAAATTTATTTCACGGCTTATTGCGACTGGTGCAAGATATCAGTTTTAATGGGTTTGTCCCAGACGCGAAATTTCGCGTCTCTACACAGCCCTAAATTTATTTCAGGGCTTAAAGCTTGTTTTGTAAAAAAATTACATCGCTAATCGCCGATTTCCATACCATTGGCTCAAATCATCCTCAATCGCCTCAAGAATCGCGATCGCCTCAGTGATTGATTTTGCATCGGCAGCTAACAAAGCAAACGCTCGCTCAACCCGTTGTTGATAGTCCTGTGGGCAGATAGTAAACCTATTCGCAACTGCCAATGCACCCTTTTCATTCAACAGATAATGTTCATTGAGTGCGAATAACACCTGATTCATACAAGCCACACTACGGAAACAGCAACCTGCTGCGTAAACAACATCATGGCGCGCGATCGCCTTTTTTGCGACTAACAGCGAGAAACTTATTTCCCAGGCAAAAGTATCAATAGTTGCTTGTTTGAGTTGAACTGGATAGGGCTTTGTTTTTGCCTTCAAAGCTTCTAAAACACCATCAGGATCGTAAAGTGGCTGACAAATAGCAACTTCCCCCATATAAATCGAGGACACAAAGCCGTGAGGATGTCCTGGTTGATAATCAATAGTAATTTGTCCAGCATGGCAATCATCAATGACACGATTGACTTTCGCCAAATCGCGATAGAGAAAATCTACACCTACGCCTTCCACCTGTAGCCAACCGCCACCATTAATCCACTTTCCCCATCCACCAATTGCAGTAATCAGGTTTACGCGATGGTTATCATCAAACTCAGAGGCGAGGCGATTTAGAGCAATTACATCAGGTGGGTTTTCCCGATTGTAATAAATCCCCAAATCCACATCTGACTTGCTAGTATGGTTGCCCCGCGCCCGTGAACCTCCTAGTGCTATGGCTATAATTCCCTTAATTGACTGCAAACTACAAACAATATGGTTAATGAACTGGGGCGATTCCTTATTCATAAAGCGGCATTGCTGAATTAAAATATGAATTTACAATTTACGGGTGTGTAGAGACGTAGCATTGCTACGTCTCTACAATGATTTGGCATATACCTACACAATGTGTACAAACACAATTAATGACCAAATTCAGCAATGCCCATAAAGCGATTGTTTGGTTTTTATCGCTGTTATTTTATATTTTAAATGCATCGCTAGGGAGAAAATATCTTCAGAGGCGTTCAAAAGCAACATTACTAAATGAAAACCTACGACTGGATTGTTATTGGTGCTGGTATTACGGGTGCTGCACTCGCTTATGAACTTGTAAAAACAGGCTTTTCAGTACTTTTGTTAGAACAAGACGCAACTTTACAAAACGCTACTCGTTATAGTTATGGTGGTTTAGCCTTTTGGTCTGGTACTACCCCCCTAACTCGCCAACTGTGCAATGAAGGTATGGCGCGTTACCGCATTTTGTCGGAAGAGTTAGACGCTGATACCGAGTTTCGTGAGTTGGATTTATTATTAACTATTGCCAGGGACAGCGATCCAGAAACTGCGATCGCGTCTTATGCTCATTTTGCCATCCCGCCGAAATTACTTAGTCTTAATGAAGCTTGTGAGATGGAACCCCTGTTAAATACGGAAGCGATCGCAGCAGCTTTAACTGTCAAACACGGTCATATCAACCCAGAAAAAACAGCACAGGCTTACACCCAAGCTTTTCTCCGTACTGGAGGTGAAATAGAATTTACCCAAGTATTAGACTTAAAGAACCCCACCCCCAACCCCTCCCCGCAAGCGAGGAGGGGAGAATTTAATCCGGTCAAAACAACTACTAACCCCTCCCCGCAAGCGGGGAGGGGTGCCGTTCGCGAAGCGTGTCCGAAGGACATAGGCGGGGTGGGGTTCACTGGTGTAAAAACAACTACTGCAACTTACCACAGCGCTAACGTTGTTGTCTGTGCTGGCGGACTCAGCCGACAGTTACTAAAAGCATCTGGTATTCCTATTCGGCTGTATTTTACTCACGCAGAGATGATTCAAACCCCACCTGTTGACGTGCAGTTGCATACTTTAGTTATGCCAGCTAATCTACAACGCTTTCAATTAGAAGCCGAGTCTACAAAAGTTGATGAAGTATGGGATGAACCGGGTAAGGAATTAATACCACCAATTTTAGATGCGGGTGCAATTCAGTTTCAAGATGGTAGCTTGCGTTTGGGTCAAATTAGCCGCATTCTCACCGACCCCAATGCTAAGGTTAATTCAGCAGAAAGTGAAAAATGGCTGCGACAAAATGTAGGGAAAGTATTACCAGTATTGGCAAACTTACCGGGAACTTGGCATAGTTGCTTGGTGGCGTTTAGTAGCGATCGCCTTCCTTTAATTGGTTCTATTCCCGGCTTCAATGGTGTCCATATTTTCTCCGGGTTTAGCAATCCTTTGGTGATTGTACCACCTTTAGCGCAACGCTTTGCTAATTGGGCATCGGGGCAAATAGATGAAATCATCACCCAGTTATCTCCTAGCAGGTTGCAATAATTTCAAATGATTAAATTTTGGGCTTTGCTGAATCTAGATATGAATTTTGTAGAAGCAATTCATGAATTGCTTCTGGGCTGGTAGATTGTAAATCTGATGTTAAAGTTTCATACTTTCAATCAGCAACGCCAAATTTTGTATGGAATTTGTGTACTAAATAGCCTACTCTCTTTTTGTCCAAAGATAAACCGAAAACATACAAACCCGGTTTCTCGAAGAAACCGGGTTTCTAACCTAATTACCCAATCCAAAATCTAAAATCCAAAATCCAAAATTTTTTAGCCTTGTATTTTTACATCAATTGTATCTGAAGCCATAAGTTCTGCTGCTTCTTTTATCAGTTCGTGTTGTTCATTTTGAATTTCTGCTAATCGGGTGGAAATTTCTGCTAGTCTTTGCTGTTTATCTTTCAGAAGTGGTTGAGAACTTGCAGGAGGTAAAACAGGTAATGTATCAGTTTTTTTCTTAGCTGTGATTTGTTGAACTGCAAAGTTACCAACTTTAGTAGCTGAAAGAAAGCCAACTTTTATAATACCTAAAAGCAATATCAAAGGAGCTTGCAGTATTGATAAACTAGCAGTTTCAATCAAGTGAACAATCGCTTTGATGATACTCCAAATGATAGCAATAACAAAAAGTAGAATAATTAAACTGATAATTGGGTGATTAGCAGCCCAACTCAGAATTTGCACTACTCTGAAAAAAGCTGGATGTTCATTCAGCCAATCACTTACAGAAGAATTAATTGCTGTTTGAATCGCTGACGATGTTGAACTCGGAAATTGCTCAGCATTTTGCAATGTTTCTTCTAAAGAGTTTTTAGCTTGTCCAAAGGTTGTAGTAACTGTATCAACTGCCTTATTAGTTGTTTGCGTTGCTGTTTGCTTCCAAGATTCGCCAATTTGCTGTGCTGAGTCAGTTACAGAAGTAATTTTTTCGTGGAAAAAATATTTCGCTTGCTGAAAGCGTTGCGGTACTACTTCAGGTAAATTTATATTAATTTGAGGTGTCATAGAGCATTTTACAAAGGCTGAAATTTAACCCGTAGCCCATCTTTAGGACGATTGGTAGGAATTCGCACCCAATCTAAACTTTGATTAGGTAAAATTTCCCACTTATAACCGCGTAAAAGGTGAGCAGCAATAATTTTCATCTCCATCTTTGCAAATGCTATCCCAACACAGATACGCGGGCCACCACCAAAACCAATTAAGCTAAAAGGACGCTGTTTGTGTTCTAGTCGTTTGGGACTAAAGCGATCTGGATCAAAATACTCTGGTTGAGAATAAATTTCTGGTAGTTTATGAGTTTCTGGTATCACATATAGCAACTGCAAACCAGCAGGTACATAGAAACCATTAAACTCAAATTCTTTGACTACACCACGAAACCCGCCTCCTACGGATGGATGTAGCCTTTCTACTTCCAATAAAATTTGTTCTAAATAGGGCATTTGCCCCAACTGTTCTAAATTTAAATCACCCTTACTGGCAAGTTGTAGTTGTTCTTCCCTGGCGCGTTGCAATACTTCTGGATGACGGGCTAATTCTAAACACAACCAAGTTAACATTGAAGTTGTAGTTTCATGTCCGGCAAAAAGCAATAGCACCGCTTGGGCGATGAGTTCCTTTTCACTCAGGCTATTACCCTCTTCATCCCTCGCTTGTATTAAAAGACTCAAGGCGTCTTTGGTGGGGTTTTCCCGACGTTCTCTGACAACTTTTGTTAAATGTTCTAAGATTTGATTACGAGCTGCGATCGCTTTCCCAAATTGAGTAAATGGTAAGGGTAGGGGGTTGACAGCAAACAGCCCATTCGTCAGCGTCGTAAACAATTGACTCAGACGTGCAGACTCTACACCTACTTTAGTACCTAATAGCAGTTCGCTGGCAATATCAAATGTCAACTGCTTAAACTCTTGAAGCCAGGTAAACTCTTCTTTCTCTTCCCACTTTTTCAAATAGGCGCGTGTAATCTTCTCCATCGTGCCGATATAATTTGCTAACGCCGAACCATGCAACGCTGGCATAATTAAACGCCGCTTGATGCGGTGTTCCTCTCCATCCATCAGAAACAGTGATTCGCCCAGAAGTACTTTAAAATTATTAGGCCATCCCTGACGCCAAGAAAAATAATCCATATGGTTAGAAAGGACAAATTCTGCCGCCTCTGACCCGACCATAACCACCGTCGGTTTGCCCATCAGGTGGGTTTTAAATATACACCCATAGCGTTTATAGCGCTTGGTAATAAAATCAGGATCTAACACAAAATCTAGTGTTTCACCTAACACAGGTATACCGTAGTTTCCAGGTGGAATTTGATTGCTTTTCATTTGTTAAATGCTTTCTAGACAACAACAGATAATAGAGAACACTATGATTAATTTATTTATAAATTATTTATAAAAATTATTGCAAGATACTAAAAAATAAACGCTAATCAAGAATGATAGGAACTATACTGATGTTATTGTCGCGACAAGCTCACAAAATCGCTTGGGTATAAGTAATAACTGTAATTCCCAACAGACGAGTCCTATTTGATATTTTCCAGCAAACATCTTGAAAGTGGGATATTTTTGTTGGGAGTTCAGCATTTGACAATCACAAGTAGTTGAGAAAATGATACCAAAGGAATTCAAGCAATTAATAGAAACACAGCAAAAGTGTCCCCAATCATTGTCAAAAGCGCTGCAAGCATTGTGGTATGACTATCAAGGAGATTGGAATACGGCTCATGAAATAGTCCAAAATGCCGGTGATGCTGATAGCGCTTGGGTTCATGCCTACTTGCACAGAAAAGAGGGAGACTTGAGTAATGCTGGTTACTGGTACAGACGCAGTGGTAAAGCAGAATGTCACGTTGGACTAGATCAAGAATGGGAACAGATTGCTTCGGATTTGCTGAATAAGGTAAAAGAAATATGGATGCCGACGAATTAAAGCAGCGTTATGCAGCTGGAGAAAGAGATTTTACCGCAGTAAATTTAGCTAATGCTAAGTTGATTGGAGCGAACTTAGTTGGCATCAATTTATATGCAGCAGATTTGAGTGGTGCTAACCTAGCTAAAGCTAAATTATGGGGATCTAATCTAAGTGGAGCCAACCTGGCTAAAGCAAATTTGACTAGAGCTAATCTCAGCGGTGCAAAATTGATGGATGCAAATCTTCGTGGAGCTAAGTTACATTATACCAAACTATTTGGAGCAAATTTAACTGGAGCTTGTTACGACGATAGTACCCGGTTTTCTTGGGGTTTTAACCCGATTAGTAGAAATATGCGAAAAATGTAAATGCTGATTTTCAGTTTTAGGAAAAAGCTGGCGATACAATGGCATAGTTAATATTAGGTAATTTCAAATCAGCTTGATTATTTATCTTTGCTAAAACTAGTTGAATTGAAGCTTGGCTAGTTTCCCAAGAAGATTCAACCAAATATTCTGCACAAGTCGCCAAAATATCTAAGCTACCAGGAGCTAATTCCATTAGAATTTCTAACAATACCTCAACAATTATCGGCTTCCAGTTGATACCCATGACCTGCACCCCAAACAGCATTCACCAAACATAAATACAACTGGCAAAGGGCAATTTATGCAATTGATTAGCTTTGTTTTCTAAAAAAAATTCGTCAAATGGATTTTTACCAGCAAGTCAAGCCTTTATCCAGCCGTGAAATAAATTTCCGGCTGATAGCTCAAACCAGCTAAAGCTGGTTACAAACTTTGATAATAGTCAGCTTCTAGCTGACTTTAGCTTTCAGCCCGAATTTGAATTCAGGGCGCATAAAAATGTTAATTTTCAAATGGATTTTTACCAGCAAGTCAAGCCTTTACCCAGCCGTGAAATAAATTTCCGGCTGATAGCTCAAACCAGCTAAAGCTGGTTACAAACTTTGATAATAGTCAGCTTCTAGCTGACTTTAGCTTTCAGCCCGAATTTGAATTCAGGGCGCATAAAAATGTTAATTTTCAAATGGATTTTTACCAGCAAGTCAAGCCTTTACCCAGCCGTGAAATAAATTTCCGGCTGATAGCTCAAACCAGATAAAGCTGGTTACAAAGTCTGATAATAGTCAGCTTCTAGCTGACTTTAGCTATTAGCCCGAATTTGAATTCAGGGCGCATAAAGATGTTAATTGACATTGGGGCAGTAATGCAAAAACATACATCATTAGATCAAGATGATGTCACCAAACCGCTTAACTTATTTGAATACGAGAAGCTAGCTGCTGAGAATCTATCTCAGATGACTTGGGATTATTACGCTAGCGGTGCTGGGGATGAAATCACCCTACGAGACAACCGAGATGCTTTTACTAGAATTAAACTTCGTCCGCGAGTGCTGGTTGATGTGAGCGATCGCACTCTCGCCACTACAATTTTAGGTCAACCTCTGCAAATGCCCTTGCTAATTGCCCCAATGGCATTTCAATGTCTTGCTGATCCACAGGGAGAACTAGCTACAGCAACTGCTGCATCGAAAGCTGGTGTGGGTATGGTGTTAAGTACGTTGTCCACGAAGAGTATGGAAGAGGTGGCGTCCGCCTATTATCAACAAACTTCATCTGCACCTCTGTGGTTTCAATTATACGTGCATCGCGATCGCGGTCTTACCCGTGCTTTAGTTGAGCGTGCTTGTGCCGCAGGTTACAAAGCTTTGTGCCTAACCGTGGATGCACCGCTTCTTGGTCGGCGGGAACGAGACAAACGCAACCAGTTTAGTTTACCACCAGATTTGCAACTAGCTAACCTTGTCACTTTATCTGAACTGAATATTCCCTATCAACAAGAAGAATCTGGATTATTTACTTATTTTGCTCAACAGCTAGATCCGGGTGTAACTTGGCGCGATTTAGAATGGTTGCAATCTTTATGTCCTTTACCCCTAGTAATGAAAGGAATTTTACGGGGTGATGATGCACTTCGTGCCGTTGAGTGTGGTGCAAAGGCGATAATTGTATCTAATCATGGTGGTCGTCAATTAGACGGTGCGATCGCAACTCTTGACGCATTAACTGAAGTTGTAGAAGCTGTTGACGCTCGTGCGGAGGTAATATTAGACGGTGGTATCCGTAGAGGTACTGATATATTGAAAGCACTGGCACTGGGAGCAAAAGCCGTATTAATAGGGCGTCCTGCTTTGTGGGGATTAGCCGTAGACGGAGAAGCAGGCGTGGCTGATATTATTAAAATTTTACGTGATGAGCTAGATTTGGCAATAGCATTAAGCGGTTGTGCCAAATTAGAGGATATTGATTCTAGTTTGTTAGTTGTTCATGGTTAATGGTTCATGGTTCATGGTTCATGACCATTAACTATTAACCATTAACCATTAACTATTAACCATTAACCACTATCATATCCTCGGAGTTGAGTTTGGCTTTCTAACTGGAACTACTTCAAAAATAAAAGAAGCAATGCGACGATTTTGAACGTAGAGTTCTATAGCGTGCTTACCAACCGGATCACCAGCAGTGATAACCCAAACATTTTTTATCACGCCGTTTTCTATATATTCTGCGCCTTCCGTTTGTGCGATCGTGCTGTCTTTTGATAATGAAAAGTTTTCACCATTTTTTGTACCCCAAGTTATAGGGGGTTTTGGTAGCCGATATACTTCCCGCCATGACACTACACCCTTGTAGTCCCTTAGATAAAGACGCCACCCATACGCAGTTCCTTCCTGAAGCGGTACTTTAGTTGTAGGCATGAAAGAAACTTTCCCGCTTCTGTCAAACCTGAAAACTCCAAACTCAGCTTTACTAATATTAATTAGTTTGGCATTCACAGTATTTTTTGTGGGAGTAGGGTAAAAATTACCCACCTCATTAGCCATGGCTGGAGATACCAGCCAAGAAAAAGCCAGTAAAATACTGTAAAGCCAAATTCTCGGTCGCATAATTGCTGTTTTGATATTGAGTAATATTTATTGATATACAAAATCATTTCTTTTTTCAGATACACAAGAAACACTTTCGCAGTATCAATAAATTTTCAGCTTTGCAACCGAGAAAATGATTGTAAATTATAAAGCCCCCCTTAAAAAGGGGGGTTGGGGGGATCTACAACATGAAAAATTAAGTGAAAACTGTGCTTTAATTAACACAAATCCACCCGTAATTTTTACAATTAGGGTCATCCGTTGATGACCCCATGAGATTGTTTGAACTTCACACAGTGCAAACAAATTAACGTGAATCAGTTCCTTGATTTGGGCTACCTACTACAGTATCTTCACTACCTGATTCTGGTGTAGCAGTAGTTTTGGCATCAGTTGCGTCGGAGTTACTACCAGTTCTACGAGCCTCTGAGTCGATAGAGGTGATATCTTCTTCCATAGGGTTTTCGTTGCCACCAGACCCAGTTTTTTCGTATTCACCAGGTTTCATGGATGTAGTCTCTTTTCCTTGTTGCTCAGACATAAATTTACTCCTTATCATTTTGTCCTGAGCAACAGTCTAATAAGCTTATAGGTACAAGTTCATCTTTCTAAAATAAGGTTATGCCTGATTCATCCATCTATCAGAAGGATTATTTACCAATCACCCCATTGGATGTAAGACCTAATAATTATCTAGGTTTACATTGCTCTCGCGGGATAGCGGTTATAAGATTCTCTTGCCCAAAGGCACATCTCGTTCTGGTTGAATTAAGATAACTTCCCCATCTTCTAGCACCACCCCTAAAACCAAAACTTCAGAGATAAAATCGGCTACTTGTCGGGGTGGAAAGTTGGTAACAGCCAATATTAACCTATCTTGTAAATCTTCTTTTTGATAGAGTTTGGTAATTTGAGCGCTAGATTTTTTTATGCCCAAATCCCCAAAGTCTATCCATAGTTTATAAGCTGGTTTTCGCGCTTTGGGAAAATCTTCTATTTTGATGATTTTGCCTACACTAATTTCTACTTTTTCAAAATCGTTATAAGTAATTTGCATAATCTAAAGTATAAAGAAAGATTACTTATGTTTCTCTACGGTACTTCAATACAAATGTCAATGCAAGCCAAGTAAATTATTACTCACGCTACAAACCAAGATAGAATTTTCAGCCACCAAGGATTAACAAATTTACCTCTTTCATATTCTTCTCGTAATTTCTGTAAATCACGCAGTTAATAAATATAAAGTTGTTGCCAATTTATAAATACAACTGCATAAAATGCTGTAATGTCTTAACATCACATCGGTTAAAGTAGCAAACCTTACCATAGATAGCAAAGAATGGTAGTGAAGTTAAGGATATCTGCCGATGTGCTAACAACCCTTATCAGGGAGGTACGCTGTGTCCAATATTCAGTTATATACTGCTGACAAAAAGAAATCATCAACACTAGTTTTTAGGAAGCTTTACTTAGGAATTGCTGCTGTAACTTGTTTAGGTCTTTTGAGTGCAGCCCATCCAGTTTTCGCCCACCACGCTTTGGGTGGTCAAGTTCCATCTAATTTCTTTGAAGGCTTCCTGTCTGGGTTAGCGCATCCAGTTCTCGGACTTGACCATTTTGCGTTTGTCATCGCTATTGGTTTACTCAGCATTGGACAGCAAAATAGTTTTTTGATTCCCGCAGCTTTTGTGTTAACTGCGATGGCGGGAACAGGAATTCATGTCCTCAAGTACGATTTACCTTTGCCTGAAGTTATTATTGCTTGTTCTGTGATTGCTTTTGGGGCGATGCTGCTACTGTCTCGCAAACCCAATTGGTTAGCGTTGGTGGGATTAGGCGCAGTAGCAGGTTTGTTTCATGGTTACGCTTACGGTGAGTCTATTGTTGGCGCTCAAATGACACCATTAGTTGCTTACTTGGCTGGTTTTACTTTCATTCAGTATGCAGTGGCGATCGCTGCTTTAATGATTGGTAATGCTCTCAGTAGCAAATTTGGTGGTATGAAAATGCTGCGTTTCGCAGGTTTGGCTATTTCCGCTATTGGTGCTGTATTTTTGACAACTGCTATCAGTGGTTAATCTTAGTACAGCTTTCCATTAGGAGTTAATGGTTCATGGTTAATGGTTCATGGTTAATAGCTATGAACCATTAACCATGAACTATGAACCACCAACAACTTATAATCATTTACCCGTCAACTTTACTAAGCCAATTCCACCAAAATAAAGTCCTAGCACGGCTCCAGCTAAGAGAGTTTGGGTCAGCGGATCTGTGGAAGGTGTAAGAACGGCTCCCAGTACTACTGCTCCCAAAATTACGTAACGCCAGCCAGAAAGCATTGTTTTTGAAGAGACTATTCCTAAAACTCCTAGCAAAAGCTGAATGATGGGTATTTGAAATGCTAACCCAGTGCTAAATAACAATAATAGGACAAATTCAAAATATTTGTCTATTGACCACAATTGTTCTACGACATCTGCACCGTAGTTAATGAAGAAATTTAAAGCTGCTGGAATTAGCAGGAAGTAAGCAAATGCTAATCCTACTGCAAACAGGACACTCGACCCCAAAACCACAGGTGCTAATAAGCGACGTTCCCGGCGGGTCAGTCCTGGGAGAACAAATTGAATAATTTGGTAAAGAATGAAGGGACTAGATACGAGCAAGCCACTGTAACCTGCTACTTTGAGGGAAACAAAGAAATATTCTCCGGGTGCGAGTTGCAGAAATTTTACTCCCTGCGCTGGTACTTCTAGTAATTGGACAATCGGCTTAACGGCTATGAAGCAGCCAATAACTGCGATCGCTACAGCAATCAGTGCATAAAAAATCCGCTGTCGTAACTCCTCTAGGTGTTCAAAAATGGACATTTCGACCTCGCCAGGTAAGTCATCTAGAGGATTGATTTCTGCTTGGTCGCTTTTTTTGAGGTCTATGTCAGGGGTCGTTGCAGTGTTTGCGTCTTGTGAAGGCGTCATGAGTCAGCGTAAGCGAGCATCTTTTGTTAACTATTTTATCTATAGCGAGTAATGACACTACGGTAAAACTTTGGCGGCGGGATGGAGATTTGTTAAAATCTCTCGCGGGAAATGACCAGGGGTTTATCAATGTCAGTTTCAGTCCTGACGGTAAGACACTTACAGCTAGTGATGAAGATAAAGTTAAACTGTGGAAATCAGACGGGACGTTGCTATTTAGCTTAAAAGGGCAAAAGAATAAGTTAACTAGTGTTAATTTCAGTCCTGACGGTAAGATGCTGGTCAGTGGTACTATGAACGGTTCAGTGATTTTACGTAATTGGGAAGATATCACTCTAGAAAAACTTATTACACAAGGATGCGATTTATTAGGTGATTATCTAAGTAGCAACTATCAGGTTAGGCAAAGCGATCGCCACTTGTGTTCTCAGAGGTAGACTTCTTGCATAGTCTATGTTTTTTTAATGGAACCACAGATGGACAATAAATAAAAGTTTTTCCTCTGTCTTCCCAAGCCAGCGCCGTGGGCGGGTCTCCCGACTTGAGGCGACTGGCGTCCCGTTTCGGGGGGAATGAGGGGGGTAGACACAGATAATTATCTGTGTCCACCCCCCCTCTATCCCACGCCAGTTGCTACAACGCTTTGCTTCGGGGTCCCCCGTTGTAGCGACTGCCGTCGCAAAGACGCTAAGAAGAATACAAAGAAAAGGACTTTTGCAATAAATCTAGTGGTTAAAAAATTTTTTTTTACTACAAACGACACCAATCCAAAATCACGGCAGTTGCTACAACGCGTGGAAACCAAAGCAACGCACTGCCTCGGAAACCCGCAAGGGCGCACTGCCTCCAAAATCTAAAATCTAAAATGGTATTAGCTTTTTTTCTGGCGCTGAGTGAAAAATAAACCAGCAATAGTGATTAGTCCGAGTAGTGCGGAAGGTTCTGGTACTTTTCTTGGAGGGGGTAGCTCAGGTGCTTTCCAGACATTACTATAAATAGTTGTGTAGGGTTGTGTTTGGATGGCAATGTCACTAGTGTTTCTGGGCTGGTAATTATAAATTTTTTTGCCGTTAACTGTCTCTTCAGTTATTTCACTGGCTTTTATTGCTGCATTTACACTTGTTTGGGCTTCTTTGAGTAATTCTTCTTGAAGCGGTTCGAGTTTGTTAATTTGGTCTATATTCAACTCTTCTGTAGTGCTTCCAATCAAATTAACAGCTTTTGCTGGGGCGGCAGTAATAGCGCCAATTACTGTAATAATTAATCCATAATTACCAATTTTTTTTATTGTGCCTGCCATCCACCTGCGTCCTTGACTTAATTTATTACATTTATTACAAGCTGTCGTGTCTTTTCTTTTCAGGTTACAAGTTGAATAGACGACAGTTTATTTCAGTAGTTTCGTGTACTTAATTTTAAAACTCTTGTGAACCAAGGCTGCAAGTATTAAATTTATCTTTAATCTCAGATAAAGACTTAGTATTTACAGATTTTTCACCTTCGTTGTGATCCGCCTGGGACTATAAGTCCCAGTCTCATAGCAAAAGTCCTCTCTAAGAGGACTGATTAAACAAATTTAAAGACTTAGTATTTACAGATTTTTCACCTTCGTTGTGATCCGCCTGGGCTATAAGTCCCAGTCTCATAGCAAAAGTCCTCTCTAAGAGGACTGATTAAACAAATTTAAAGACTTAGTATTTACAGATTTTTCACCTTCGTTGTGATCCGCCTGGGCTATAAGTCCCAGTCTCATAGCAAAAGTCCTCTCTAAGAGGACTGATTAAACAAATTTAAAGCTTGTAATATTTATCATGCTTTATCTATTGTTTAGCGGCTTATACTTAAAGGTGCAAGATATGTGTTCAGTCCTCTTTTAGAGGAGTTCTGCTATGAGACTGGGACTTATAGTCCCAGGCTTAAAGGTGCAAGATATGTGTTCAGTCCTCTTTTAGAGGAGTTCTGCTATGAGACTGGGACTTATAGTCCCAGGCTTAAAGGTGCAAGATATGTGTTCAGTCCTCTTTTAGAGGAGTTCTGCTATGAGACTGGGACTTATAGTCCCAGGCTTAAAGGTGCAAGATATGTGTTCAGTCCTCTTTTAGAGGAGTTCTGCTATGAGACTGGGACTTATAGTCCCAGGCTTAAAGGTGCAAGATATGTGTTCAGTCCTCTTTTAGAGGAGTTCTGCTATGAGACTGGGACTTATAGTCCCAGGCGGATATAAGCGAAGTCGAAAAATTCTTAAATACTTAGTTATTTTGATGATGTGCTATTTAGCTGGTGCAAAATCTAACTATAGAAATTCCGCAATTCTCTGTACAGCAGTTTCTAATACAGGTGGCTCATGCACTAAGGCAAAGCGGACATATCCTTCCCCAAATTTGCCAAAACCAGCACCCGGAGAAGCTGCAACTCCTGTTTTTTCTACAAGTTGGGTACAAAATTCTACAGAATTTTGACTCCAAGGTTGTGGCAATTTTGCCCAAATGTACATTGTGGCTTTGGGAGTGGGAACTTTCCAGCCAATGTGATCTAAAGCATTAATAAAGACATCTCGACGTTGGCGGAAAGTTGCGATATTGGCTTTTACGCCATCTTGCGGACCAGTTAAGGCGGCGATCGCTCCATTTAAGATACCGCGATACTGATTAAAATCAACGGCTGCTTTGACTTGGCGTAAGGCACGAATTAACTCGGCGTTACCGATGGCATAACCAATCCGGAAGCCACCCATATTATAGGATTTGGAAAGGGTAAAGAATTCTATCGAGACGGTTTTTTCTGGATCGGCTTGCAATACTGAAGGAGCAAGGGATTTTGGATTTTGGATTTGGGATTTTGGATTGGTAATATTTTCTTTTAATTCCCCATTCCCTACTCCCCATTCCCTACTCGCCTCAAATACTAAATCGACGTAGGGGAAGTCATGGACTAGGACGAGATTGTGTTGCTGACAAAATGCGACGGCTTCTTGGAAGAAAGATAATGGTGCGATCGCAGCTGTAGGATTGTGTGGGTAGCTTAATACCATCATCCGCGCTTGTGCTAAAACGGGGGCGGGAATGTCGGTAAATACTGGCAAAAAATCATTTTCTGCCTCTAGGGGCATCGGATAAATTTGACCGCTAGCTAAGTAAACTCCGCCTGCATGAGAAGGATAACCGGGATCGAGTAATAGGGCAAAGTCTCCCGGATTGAGGACTGCTAGGGGTAAATGGGCGGTACCTTCTTGGGAACCGATTAATGGTAGTACTTCGGTTTCTGGATCGACGGCTATACCAAATTTTTGCTCGTACCACTGAGCAACAGTTTGGCGAAATGCTTGTGTTCCATGAAACAGCAAGTATCCATGGGTACTTTTATCATGCAGTGATTGAGCGATCGCCTCAACGACATGCGCCTCGGCTGGCAGATCCGAAGACCCCAGCGATAAGTCTATTAATTGCCGTCCAGCAGCCAATGCTTTTGCCTTGGCTTTGTCCATATCGGCAAATACGTTAGATTGTAGGGGTTGCAAACGTTTCGCAAATTGCATTTTAGTCATTTGTCCTTTGTCATTGGTCATTGGTCATTGGTCATTAGTCATTTGTCTTTGACTAATGACTAATGACCAATGACAAATGACTAATTTAAATGAGTATCTAAAAAGCTGAGTAATTTGTCTTTACTGATGACTCCTTCGGTAGATGCCAAGATTGTTTCTCCTTGTACTAACCTCAGAGCTGGTACTCCTTCTACTTGATATTGTTTTACGGTGACTGGATTGGGATCTACTTCCATTTTGACCACTTTTAAGCGATCGCCCCAAGAGTCGGCAACTGAGTTTACCAGTGGGGACATCAATTGACAAGGGCCACACCAAGAAGCCCAAAAGTAAACTAATACCGGTTCTTCGGCTTTTAACACTTCGGTTTCAAATTCAGCATCTGTTATGGCTTTCACACCCTTATTCATTACGGTCTCCATCAGGCGGTATCTTTCAAAGCTGACACACCAATTACTGTATCCCAAAGTTGTTAATCGTCCATAGTCAATTGTCAATAGATATTTATCGCTGCTACCCATTGATTAATAATTATGTTTTTTGTTACACCATTTTGAAAAAATAATCCGACAGATGGATTGACAGAACCCAGACATAAAAGGCTATTTACAATCCAAAATCACGCCACTTTGCTCAACTTTGGGAACCAAAGCACGCAAGTGGCTCCAAAATCCAAAATCCAAAATGGTATTACCCTACACCTGAGTGGATAATAACGCAAAATCCCACTACCAAACGGCGTGGGATAATTAAAACAAGAGTGACAAAAATATTACATTTGATCCAATTGTTTACGCAGTGTTTCCAACTCAGCATCAACCACTTCATTATTATTAGATTTAGGAGTGGTTGTTTGTTCTGGTGGTAGTTGGGGTTGACTTGTTGGCGTGCTACCTGGTAGCATTTGCGCTTTCATAGCTGCCAATTCATCATCGATATCACTGCCAGATTCTAAAGCTGCAAATTGGTGTTCCAAATCAGCACCAGCCAACTCTCCTGCGGATTGGGCACGCGCTTCTTGCATCATGACTTTTTCTTCCATGCGCTCGAAGGCGGCCATCGCGCCACTGGTATTCATACCGCGCACCATACCTTGGAGTTGCTCTTGAGCTTTGGCGGCTGTAATCCGAGCTTTGAGCATTTCTTTCTTGGTCTTAGCCTCAGAAATTTTGCTTTCCAACTGGATTAAGTTGCGCTTGAGATTTTCAACTTGAGCGGTTTGCTGATCCAAGCTGGTTTTGAGCGCAGTCCCAGTATCTGTAAAAGTCTTCTTGCGTTCTAGCGCTTGCCGTGCTAGATTTTCATCGCCTTTTTGTAAAGCCAACTGGGCATTGCGCTGCCACTTGTTGATTTCATTTTGGGCGTCGTTGTACTGTTTTTCTGTACGTTTTTGAGCAGCGATCGCCTGAGCAACTCCCTGGCGTAACTGTACTAAGTCTTCCTGCATTTCCAGGATGGCTTGTTCCAGCATTTTTTCAGGGTCTTCGGCTTTACTTACCATGTCGTTCAGGTTGGCGCTGACCACTCGCCGAATGCGATCGAATAATCCCATAACTTTGTTTTTCCTTTTGAGATTTACGCGCTTGGATGTACAGTTAGCTTTTTTACTGTTTCTAGCTACTTATTTCAATTTAATCTTTCCGGACTGTTTCAGTCCTCCTCCCTGCTCATCTCTATTAGACTTCTTGCAGAAGTTGGGGGAAAGGGTAAGGGGGAAGGGTTAAAGGGATTAGAAAATCCTTTCCCCTTTACCCTTTAACCTTTTCCCAACTCTTGCACTCATACATTAATGCAAGAGGTCTATTCTTAAGATATGCTTTCAATTCGATGATTGCCCAATCTTTTTAAGTTTCATTTTTAGGTAATTGCTGTTGTGGTGATTGTGTATTTTGTCTACCATTGGGAAACTGTGCTTTGAGCTGTGCCAAGTCGGCGTCAACTTCTTCTTCAAGAGTTGTAAATCGTTGTTCCAACTCATCTGTACCCGTAGTAGCGATCGCTTCTTTTTGGGCTTCTAGTTGTAAAACTTTATCTTCCATGCGTTCAAAGGCGTTCAAGCTGCTAGTGCTACTGACGCCATCGAGCATTTCTTGAAGTTTAACCGCTGCTTCGGCAGAACGAGCGCGGGCAATATACATATCTTTTTTAGTTCTGACTTCGGCTATTTTTAGCTCTAGTGTCCGCATATCTTTTTTTAATCTAGCCACAACGTTAGTTTGCTCCTCTATTTGGCTAGAGAGGTCTTTAGCAGTTTCTTGGTAGGCGCGACGTTTGGTGAGAGCTTCCCGTGCTAACGGTTCATTGCCTTGTTGCAGTGCTAGTTGGGCACGACGATACCATTCTCCTGCGGTTGATTCGGCTTGAGCCGCTTGGCGTTCGGTACGTTTTTGGCTGGCGATCGCTGCTGCTACTGCCTGTCGCAATTGTACTAGATTGTCCTGCATTTCCATAACGGTTTTTTCCAGAACTTTTTCTGGATCTTCCGCGCCTGCAATTAAACTATTGAGGTTAGCGCGAATCACCCGTCCGATACGATCAATCAGTCCCATGTCCGCCCTCCATTTACCAGCCCAGCTGCATCATGAAATGTCGATGTTTACATCATCGTATCGCAAACTTTTACCTGTTAAGGCTGTTGCACCCTCGCTTTGATTCCCTTTGACTCTAACAGTTGCAATTGATTTTTTAACTGTTCTTTTGTCTTCAAAGCTCCGAGATAAATTAATTTACCATCGGGTGATAAGTATGCATTGGGAACAACTTGCCGTACAGAAGCAAAAGTGTTGTTGCCTTGATTTTCGGTGATGATGTGATAAAATCCATCCGCCGAGGGTTTAATTTTTGGATCGTTCAAGTTCTGCGGTGTTGGGGATGGCTTAGGGGAGGTTGTGGTGGTAGTGTCTGGCTTGGAGGTTGTAACGGGGGTTAGTTTGGGTTTGGGTGTTAAACCAACTACATCATTTGGTTTTGTCACCTCCGGAAATTCACTGGCAGCTAGATTAGGCTCTTTCGGTATGGGCGAAAGTTCTGGTTGTGCCACAGTTTGAGTATTGGTATTGCTATTTTCCTCTTGTGTATCGGTGTCTGAGGTGTTGTTTGTATTTCCCTTAAACAAGCCACTGAAATTAAACTGGGACAAGTTTTTTGGATTAAACGCTATGTAGCCGAGAGTCAGACTCCCCATCAATAGCAGCAGCATTGAGCCGATACCCAAAGGTGATAGTAAGCGATCGCTGGATTTTTTGGGTTTTTTCTCTGGCTGGGGTTGTTCTTCTGCCAGACTTCGCAGCAGTGCTTCCGAAGATTCTAAGTAATCTTCTGGTTCTTCAGAGGTTTTCTCTGCCTCGACGAGATTTTCACTTTTATTTTGTCCAATTACCGCAGGCACGATACTGCTAGAATTTGGCGTATCTGTGGTTGTTTTTTTATCTGCGGTAGGAGTCGAGGGTTTTTGGACAGCGTGCAGTTCTTCCGAGGAGTTTACCTTGAGTGGTGCTGGTACATCCTCTTGGGTGTTTACTACAGGCGGTGGTGGAGTGGTGGTTGGAAATTCTGGCTGAAAAATTTCGTTCTGGAAAATTTCTTTCTCACTCTCCGCCAATGGTGGCTGAGCTTTTTTTATTTCTGTCGTAGTAATAGTAGTTACCTGCTGGGGTTGACTACTGCTAGAAATACTGATACGGGGTTGGCTGGGTGTCCGATATGCCAATCGTGTGCGCCGGTAACGGGCTAACTCTTGATCTAGTTGTACTTCTAAACTGGAAAGTGCTGCCGCAAGTACTGGCTTCAACCCAGGCATTTTTGACGGTTGCGCACCCGAATCTAGAGGGTTTTGACTCATTGCCTATCTGCCTCAAACCTAGACTTCCGGATTATTTTATAGCTTACAGCCAAGAGCAGTCAGCAAAAGATTGTACACTGAAATAGCTACTAGCTGATAGCAGACCAAACAAGTGTAATGTCGTTGAAATCTGTTAATGATATTTTAGGTGTTCTTCAACTCCAGGCAAAGTTGCAGGAGCAACCTTTTCAACGCTTGCTCAAGTGCTGGTCTGAAGTTGTAGGAGGTGCGATCGCCACTCATACTCGCCCTTTGTCAATTCAGCGAGATGTTTTGTGGGTAGCAACTTCTAGTGCTGCTTGGGCGCAGAATTTGACTTTTGAACGTCGGCGGTTGCTTACTAAGTTGAATGCGGTGCTACCGACTCCTTTGACAGATATTCGCTTTTCTACTGCTAAGTGGCACGCTGCTAAAGAAACTGACAATCCACAACCAGCACCATCAACGCAAGAGCATCCAAGTTACTTAGGTAAAGAAACGAGCGTACAGCGTAATATTAATTCTACTCCCAAAGATGTAAATGCCGCTTTTGGAGACTGGGCAAAGGCAATGCAAGCGCGATCGCGTTCTTTACCCCTTTGTCCACAATGTTCCTCTCCCACTCCTCCCGGTGAACTTCAGCGATGGGATGTGTGTTCTATTTGTGCTGCTAAGAGGATGTCTGAGAAGTATGGTTTTAAACCAATTAATCTTAGATCCCCCTAAATCCCCCGCGCTTCTTGGGGGACTTTGAAAGACTTTTTGCCCACGGCAGTCGCTACAACTCACCAAAACCAGAGCAACGCGCTGCCTCCCCTTTTTAAGGGGAGCCACTGCGTTGCGCGGGTTTCCCGCGTTGTAGCAAGTGGCGTGGGTTGGGGGGATCTAAATGATTTTGGGTAAGAAATATGACTAATTAAAAACTTTTCAGACATCCTCTAAGCAATTTTCTATTGAATGAAGGAAAAAGACCTCTTTCTTCGATAATTTTTGACTGCCATATAAAACTAGTACACTGCGGCGTAAATAAATCAACCATTTGAAATGGGTAAAAAGCTCGTAGTGTAAGAGTTCTTTCTTTTTACTTTTGACTTTTTACTTTTGCCTTGTTGTACTAGTGTTTGTCAAGACTAAACTTGTCTTGACAAATAATTACATAGGGAAGAGTGGTTTCATTCTGACCTATTCGTAAATTTCTTAATAACCGTAATTTTTCGGTTGACAAATAAAAAGTCTACCTGATTATTTTGAATTAAAAACTACTTAGAAACAAATCTAAGTTTCCATCTCAAGTCTTATATCCTGATTTTGAGCGACACTCTCTGAACATGATTGATTTTCTTGAGAATTCTTCTCTCTGAGGATAGAAAGTTTTTACATCTTTAGAAGTGACGTAGGTTACGATGCAAATACGCCAAGTATGCCAAAATATATATGCCGCTGACAAGTGATCAGTATATATTGATCCTGTATTTAAAATCCTAGTACGTTGAAAGCTTCTGTTTTCAGCTTGATCCCTGATGCTTTTAGCCAAAATCCAATATGCTTAAGCTTTCGTAATGTCTGTATCATAATGTTAACAAAATAATTGAAAAATATAACACAAAGCTAAAAACAATCTAAAGTTAATTCTTTCCTTGGGATCGCTAGAACCTATATCAAAATATGCTTTTTGGCAGAAACCAGTGTTAATATCTATATGCAAAATTAGAAATGTAAATAAGCCTTAGAAGGCACTCCGAAAACACACATATATGAAGACCATTAAAAACTTGACTTCTGCCTGTCGATACTGTCGTTATTACAAGCCAGAGGGTCGCCGTGGTGGAATGTGCCAACAGCTAGGGGCACCAGTTCTAGCTAGTTGGAAAGCTTGTTCTTTGGCCCTTCCACCGTTTGCTCCTTCTTGGGAAAACTTGGAAGATGTTTGGAGTTTGCCAGATACGGCGCTGATTATAGCTTCCGATTTCAAAAAGGCTGCTGTTACTCCAACTGAACAAACAGTTGGCAACGTTTGTGAACTGTCGAAAGCTAGGGTAATGGCAAGTTAACTCTCTCGTATCAACAAGGAATAGTCAATTTGTGGAAGTAAAATACCCATCGAGTTTTAAATGGATTTATCAAGGTCAATTTCATCGCCACGGTAATGAGAGTTAGACTCTTGAAAATGTGAAGTTTTCACACTTTTTTTGGGAAAGCGACAGCTAAGGAATAAAACCATTTGGGAAAATATTTGCGATAGATGGATTGTAAAAACAGCCAATTAGCAATGTCTTTACAATCCAAAATCCAAAATCTAAAATCCAAAATGGTACAAGCAGCTGAATGAGTTGCAAACTAGCTTTTTAGTCTGTCCAAAATAAAATTTGCTTTTAAAATTTAAGGATTTGCAAACGACCTTGACCGAGAAAGGGGAAGGGAGAAAGGGGAAGGTGGGGTCCCCTCTGGGGATAAGGGGCAGGGGGAAAGGGGAAAGGAAAGAAAAGAAAAATACCTTTACCCTTTAACCTTTTCCCCGCCCGAGGGGCTTTGATGGGGTTTTCCTTTCCCCTTTCCCCTTTCCCCTTTCCCCTTTAAGATGCCCGAAGGGCTGTTGACATCTGAAAAAAATCGCTCCTTCAACCAAGGAGCGATTTTTGCAGTTTTAAGGAAGCCAGGGATATTGGCGAAAATTAGGTGGACGTTTTTCTAAAAATGCTTGTTTTCCTTCGGCTCCTTCTTCTGTCATGTAATAGAGTAAGGTGGCATTACCGGCTAGTTCTTGCAAACCAGCTTGTCCGTCACAGTCAGCGTTGAATGCTGCTTTTAAACAACGAATGGCGATCGGGCTTTTTTCTAATATTTCCTGTGCCCACTGGATACCTTCTGCTTCTAATTGTTCTACGGGAACAACGCAATTAACTAAGCCCATTTCTAGGGCTTGTTGGGCATTGTACTGACGACAGAGAAACCAAATTTCTCGCGCTTTTTTTTGTCCAACGATACGGGCTAGATAGCTAGCACCAAAACCACCATCAAAACTACCCACTTTCGGGCCAGTCTGCCCAAAAATAGCGTTATCGGCGGCGATGGTGAGATCACAAATTAAGTGAAGGACGTGTCCACCACCGATCGCATATCCAGCTACCAAAGCAATTACTACTTTCGGCATAGATCGGATCAGACGTTGCAGATCCAGTACGTTTAAGCGAGGAATACCGCGATCGTCTACATAACCTGCTTGTCCGCGTACACTTTGGTCGCCTCCCGCACAAAAGGCGTATTTTCCATCTGTGTGTGGTCCAGCACCTGTAAATAATACAACTCCAATTGTAGTATCTTCACGAGCATCACAGAAGGCGTCGTACAGTTCAAAGATGGTTTTAGGACGGAAGGCATTACGTTTATTTGGGCGGTTGATGGTAATTTTGGCAATGCCATCGGCTTTGTGATAAATGATATCTTCGTAGGTATTGGCGCTTTGCCAATTGATTTGCATGATAATCGAGATTAATTCGGCTTGAAAATTCTATCGCAGGGTGGTACTGATGAAACCACAATGGAAGCTTTGTTTGATATTGGCTTTTCATCTTTTTATACTGGCTTCCGCTAACCCACCTAAAATGTAGACATCTTTTTAGTATTTTTAGATGGGGACTGTACGGAAGCATTTTTGCTCAAATCCCTTCATTTGCCCCAGATTTGTCACTATTACAGTTCTAATCTATAGAAACTGATCTGAACCGTATTGCCCCATAATCCAATACAGTTCGGTTAAGGGGCAAGGGGGCAGGGGGAAAGGGATAAAACCCCATATTTTCCCCTTTAACCTTTAACCTTTAACCTTTAACCGAACCGTATTGCCCCATAATTAACTGAAATCCAATGTGCGAGCAGAAGTTGTAAAAAAATGTTGCAAATAAGCGGTTATCAGTTGCATTCTCTGGAGAGTTTTTAAGATTTACCAAAAGCAATAATTCTCAACCATAAATTTAAGATATGCAATTTAGTATCCAGGAAAAAGACCTAATACGCCGCATTAGTAACCATATCCGTCAAAAACTAGAACTGCAAGTCATTTTGTCAGCAACAGTGACAGAGTTACGGATGTTTATCGGAGTTGATAGAATAAAAATTTACAAATTTAATCCAGATCGCAGTGGTCAAGTCATTGCTGAATCTGTAGATAAGAATCAGCTACCGTCAATATTGGGGCTGCATTTTCCTGATGAAATTCCGCCCAAAATGCTTGAATTGTATGTAAAATTACAGGTGCGTTCTATTGTAAACGTTGATACCAAAGAAATTGGCCAAAGTGCCCTGCATAATTCGGATACAGAAGAGATGGTCTCTAAAGAGATGCACTATCGCCCTGTAGATTCGTGTCATCTAGAATATTTGACTGCAATGGGAGTTAAATCTTCTCTGGTGTTACCTATTCTAGATGATGGCCAACTCTGGGGGTTGTTGGCGTGTCACCATTCACAGCCACGTTCAATTCCAGAATCGGAAGTGGAAGTGATGCAGATGGTAGTCGATCAGTTGTCAATAGCGATCGCTCAAAGCACTCTCCTCAACCAAGCCCCTGAAAGAGCGACACGGGAAGTTACTATCAAGAACATTGCCACCCTGCTGCACTCACTATCTACCATAGAGTTTCAGCCAGCTTTAGCACAAACCATCACTGCATTCGCTGGTTCTGGTGGTAGGCTTTGCATTAGAAATGAAGCATTGGCTCTTGAAGACGGTAGCGTTAAAAGCTTTACAGACTGTTTGTCGGCTGACAGCAATCATGTCAAGGTTTATACCCACGGCAAACAACCTGTGATGCCAGAAGTAGCAAAATATCCATTGATGGAGCAATATAGCATTTGGCAGGAACACTATAAGTCTGATAATTCTAATGTTTGGGCAATTTCAGATATCTATCAAATTCATGAATTGCGTTTTTTGCAAGTTGCCTTACAAGCAACCAAAATTCGTAGCATCTTGATGATTCCACTTTTGTATCGTCAGGAGTTGCTAGGATATTTAAGTATTTTCCGGGATGAAGTGGAGACAGAAACTCTGTGGGCTGGAGAATTGGACTCTGATCAACGTCAACTATACCCTCGTCAATCGTTTAATGCTTGGCGAGAATCCCAAAAAGCACCTGTTCGTGAGTGGACTGTTGAAGAAATTGAATTGGCAACTGAAGTGGGTAAACAATTTGCCTTTGCTGTTCACGAACATGAACTACACCAACAGGTACATACACTCAATACCAACTTGGAAAGTCAAGTCCAAGAGGGCAAAAGCAAGCTGCAAGAGTCAACGAAATTGCAACAGGCGTTGCTTGATGTTGTTACCAAGATTCAAGCCAGTGTTGACCTAAATACGATTTTTCACATAGCCATTCAACAAGTGTATCAATTACTGCAAGCAGAGCGTGTTTGTGTTTGTCGCTTCTTTGGTGATGGGAGTGATGAATTGAGCAGCGATTTCGAGGTAGCTAGCCCAGAGTGGTCACATTTGTCCCCACTCGGCTTTAACACTCTTTGGAGCGATACCTACTTACAACAGACACAAGGAGAATCTTACCACAACGAAACATTTGCGGTGGCTGACATCTACAAAATAGGGTTTATTCCCTCTGACATCGACATTCTCGAGCAGTATCACATCAAAGCTTTTGCGATCGCTCCCATCGTTGTCAAAGAAAACCTTTGGGGAATGCTTGCAGCTTATCAACATTCCCAGCCTCGCCACTGGAATTCATCGGAAATAAAGTTCCTCAGTCAGATGGCTGCTCAACTTGGGCTGGCAGTTCAACAAGCTGGATTAATTGCACAAACACGTCAGCAGGCAGATGATTTACAATATGCAGCACAACAACGACAGGTATTGTTAAGAGTTTTTACTAAGATGCGGCAATCAATTCAATTCCCTACACCTACTCCCAGTTTTGAGGATTTTTGATGTAGGGAGTGGGGAGTGGAAGCATCCCAATTTTGACAAAATACTTTTTAATTCCTTACATCCGCCTGGGACTAAAAGTCCCAGTCTCATAGCATAAGTCCTCTAAAAGAGGACTATGATGCAGAATTTTAGCAAGCAAACAGCAGTTTGCTTTCTCAAAATGCCTGATTGCTTTCTCATTTCAGTAGAATCAGCAAGCAAACCGCAGTTTGCTTTCTCAAAATGCTTAAATGCTTTCTCATTTCAGTAGAATCAGCAAGCAAACAGCAGTTTGCTTTCTCAAAATGCTTGAATGCTTTCTCATTTCAGTAGATCGCATATTCATTTCGGTAGAATCAGCAAGCAAACCGCAGTTTGCTTTCTCACGCTGATGATTTACAATGCGATCGCGTCAACAACCCACCACTATACCCGAAGGGTATAGTGGGGGCTTGAAAACAGCCCTAGTTGACATAAGTATCGTGGCTTTTTCGATGCGCTGGTTTCACACAAGACAATATTTTAACTGTAATAACGCTGCTCAATCCAAATGCGAATTTCCTCTTCCGAACCAAAACAAGCATGATTTCCTGTCATGGGATCGTAAGCGTGCCAACAATAAGTACGCCCATGACGATCTGATTCCTGCCAAACTTGTAATTCAGAACTACTTTCTATCCAATCCATCAAACTTTGCCAAATTATTTGCAAAGGTAACAAAATATTAAATCTTTTCATAGTAAAAATTCCTGAACGATCGCGAACTATATTTTTCACGTTCGCTCAGGATTTTTGATCTGAGAAGGTACAAAATAGCCTGGTTTAAGCTAGTACAGTTTTGACAATGGCAACTGTACTAGTCAAAATTCCCCCAATTGTACGATGCGAACAAAATCAAAATCCTTTACTATTGCCAGTATTCGTGCAATTGTCGTTATTCGTGAGTGCTGGATTGTGAAGATTTTTTTGGATCGGCAGTCACCCAAACCTGTTTATTTGCAAATTCGCGATCGCATTAGTAATCTAATCAAATCAGGAGCTTTACAAAGTGGCGATCGCCTTCCTTCTATCCGTTCTCTAGCCCAAAGTTTACAAGTTAATAAACTAACCATTATTGAAGCTTATAACGTTTTAGAAGCGGATGGTGTAATTTGCGCCCGTCAAGGTTCTGGTTATTTTGTTAACACGCAAACTTTTGCTTGTGCTAACCTACAACCCACCTTTTCTCCTGCACAAGACGTAATAATTAAAGAGCCAGGAGGAAATTCTTTTTTTGATTTACACGTGGCTGCGGTACATGCACAAGCACAGCCAGGAATGATTGACTTGAGTTTTGGTTCTCCTCGTCCTCCTAAAAATATTACCCAAATTGCCAAACGAGCGCTCAAGCAAACAGATACGTTATTTAGATATGATTTGGCTCAAGGACAGTTTACGTTACGTAGACAAATTGCCCAAATGTTGGTACATCAGGGACTAAATGTATCAACCGATGATTTAATTATTACCACTGGTTCCGAACAAGCACTGTCTTTGGCAACCTCTCATTTTGTCAAAGCGGGAGATTGGGTAATTGTGGAAGCGCCCACCTATTTTGGAGCGATCGCGATTTTGGAAAGTTTAGGAGCTAAAATCATTGGTATTCCCATGAGTCCCGAAGGGATAAATTTGGAATTATTAGAACAATATCTCCGCAGTCATCGCCCGAAATTAATTTACACTATTAGTACTCTCCACAATCCTACAGGTTTGACAACCACACAAACCCATCGTCAAAAATTGCTAGCTCTAGCCGAACAATATGAATGTCCAATATTAGAAGATAATGCCTATGAAGGATTAAATTTTGAACCTGTACCCGCTCCAATTAAAGCCTTAGATAAAAACAATTTGGTAACTTACGTTAGCACATTTTCTAAAACATTAATGCCTGGATTACGAGTAGGCTATATGGTAATTACAGGCGAACATTATCAAGCAATTTTGGAGCGAAAATTACTCCATGATTTACACGTATCAACTATTTCCCAGGCAATAATTAGTGAGTATTTAGCATCTGGACATTACCGCCGCCATCTTAGCCAACTGCGAGCGGAAAATATCCAAAGTCGCAATATAATGCTACAAGCGATGGAGCGTTATTTTCCCGAAGAGGCTAAATGGACGGTTCCCAAAGGAGGGCTATTTCTTTGGGTACAATTACCAGCAGATGTTCCGATTCAGGAAATTACCAAAGAAGCTTTATCTCACAACGTCCTGATATTTTGTGGTACGTCGTTTTTCCCAGATAAGCAGGGTTATCCAGCGATGCGACTAACTTTCGCCAACTCTCCAGAGGACATTGAAAAAGGAATTTCACTTTTGGGTAATTTACTCAAAAAATATCTTTACAGGGGACGTGGGCAAATATCTAGTTATCAACCGCTTGCTCACAGTTTGTAAATCATTGTTAATAGTTAATGGTTCATAGTTCATGGTTCATGGTTGATAGTTAATAGTTCATAGTTCATAGCTATCAACCATCAACCATCAACCATCAACCATTAACCATTAACCATTAACCATTAACCATTAACCATTAACCATTAACCATCAACCATTAACCATCAACCATCAACCATTAACCATTAACCCTACCTCTACTTATCTCAATGGTTCATTTGGTTGCTTAGATTCTTGTAAACTTTGGACACTCTGTGGGTTGGTTCGATTTTGCCCCCACTCAATTAATTGAGTCAATATAGCCATAGGAACCTGAGATTTATCAGCGGCTTCCTGTCTAGTTTTCCCTTGACGCAATAAAATGATTGCATCTTGAGTTTTTCTCCATGCCCTAGTGTGAGGTAAAATCTTACCTTCATGCTTTGCTACCACTAACCCACGGGCAATAGCATTAGCATCGTTGATTGACTGTTCTAAGTAATTAACTTCTTGGGTAGAGGATGAGTTAGCCGCTACTGAGGTATAGTTTACGGTGTTGACAGTTGAAGCTGGTACTCTAGAGGATAAAGTTGGTTGATTTTGGTTCAACTGACTGGATTGTGTCCGTACAGGTTTAGAAACATTGCTTCTCTGGAGAAGTTTTTGCCTAATTTTCTCTTGACGCAACAAAGCGATTGTATTTTGACTATTTCTTTGCGTGCTAAGAATGCTGGGTGTAGTCTGAGTTTCACGCTTTGCCATCCCCAACTTACGGGCTACAGCATTATTATTGCTGATTGATTGTTGTGGGTACTTAAGTTTTTGGTTGGAGGATGAGTTATTGATAGTTAAGGCGCTTTGCACAGGATTGACAGTCGAAGCAGGTAGTCTAGAGGGTGCGATACGCGGAGCGTTAAGCCTCCGGCTTATCGCGTCATTAACTGTGTTGGCAGATCCGGTTGAAATTCTTTGACTACTGTTAGTGTTGTAAACTTTGCTAGATGTAGTTGTGCTGCTAGGTGTGATGATAGACCTGTTAGCTGTTGTTGGTGTCGGATAAGAAGTAGTTGAAGTCTGATTTGGAACAGCGGTGTTACTAAATGTAATCGTACGTCCAACTGTGTTGGCAGATCCCGTTGGAATACTCTGACTACCGTTGGTGGTGTAAACTGCGCTAGATGTAGTTGTACTGCTGGGTGTGGTTGGTATAGTAGAAGTAGTTGAATTGACATTCCCAACCGCAGCATTATTTAATGGATTCATGCTGCCAACACTGTTGGCAGATGAACTTGAGTTACTCTGGCTACCGGAAGCTGTGTAAATTTCGCTAGATGTACCCGTGCTACCAACAGTGTTGTTAGATACAGTTGGGTTATTTTGACTACTGGAAGCTGTGTAAATATCGCTAGATGTGTTCGTAGTGCTGGGTGTATTGAAAGAGCTGTCAGGTGTTGTTGGTACGCTAGAAGTAGTTGAATTCAAATTTCCAACCGCAGCGTTATTTAATGAATTCATGCTACCAACAGTGTTGGCAGATGCGCTTGAGTTACTCTGACTACCGGAAGCTGTGTAAATATCGCTAGATGTGTTTGTGCGTCCAATCGGCTCGGAAGATACACTTGGACTACTGGGAATACTGGGAGTGGTGTAAATATCGCTAGATGTGTTTGTGCGTCCAATCGGATCGGAAGATACGCTTGGACTACTGGGAATACCGGAAGCTGTGTAAGCTTCGCTAGATGTGTTTGTGCGTCCAATCGGATCGGAAGATACGCTTGGACTACTGG
>JBHYDF010000078.1:0-2441 GCA_051861145.1 Nostocaceae cyanobacterium | reverse complement strand
GAATATTGGGAGTGGTGTAAGCTTGGCTAGATGTACCAGTGCTGCTGGGTGTGGTGTAAGAATATTCAGGTATGGCTGGTATGCTAGGAGTAGTTGAATTCAAATCCGGAACTGTGCTGTTACTGGATGTACTCGCACTACCAACAGTGTCGGAAGGTAGACTTGGAATACCCTGAGTACCGGAACTAGTACCAGCCCCGCCAGTTGTAGTCGTACTACCATTAATGTCGGGAGGTAGATTCGCAATCCCCGGAATACCAGAATTGGTATCAGGGATATCAGGGATCTTGGGTAAATCAGAAGTATTGAAGTTCAGGTGTGGATCGATTGGTGGTTCGACCAGATACTGACTGGATGGAATATTCGTGTCAGGAATAGTAGCAGGATAGCCAGGTATATTTTTAGTGTTAGGAATACCGGGAAGAGTTGCGATGCTAGGATTAGTTGTTGCAGACCTACTGGGTGTTGTGGCGTTGGGAGTGGTTTCAGGCTTCTTAGAAACACCACCTGTACCACTTTTGGTACTATTTGGAGTTTGATTACAGGCAAATAAACAGCTAGATAATAAAATGACTAACCAAGAAAAACTAGCGATTTTTGTTTTTTTAACTTTTACTTCATTAATTGTGGCACTCATCAGAGATACCGTTGTAAGCATTGCAGGATAATTTTTCATGCTAGCGCTTCCCTTTAACTAAATCGGTCAGGAGTCCCCAACCATATATAATATGCAGATTTGCTGGTGCGAGGAATCACCGCCCAAATTGGAGTGTATTTCCTGACCAAATCTTTCTTTATAAGAGAGAGGGAGGGGTAGGACAAAGCTCCAATTTCCAATCTTTCACGACGCAACACATAATCTTGAACTCCGTTTCATAAATTGCACTTTTTATGGGCTAAATTCACCATTACTATGCCAGTTGTGGTTGTAAACTGAAACGTTTTTGGTTTTAGTGGTTTGGGTATAGCCACCAATCCACCTGATATTAGCCCTCTTTAATGATCAGTATTTTCTGCAATGGTCAGCAAGTGTCAAAACATAATTCTACCAAAATTACGTTCTTACTCAATAATATTGAAAATCATCTACGTGATATCTACTGAATCTTTAATTTAATAGTCTTTAATATGAGCGAACCTACTATAGCGAATTAAACGTAGGTAAGGCTATGCCCTACTTCAGAGGTAATTCTAGGGCATAGCCCAATACTGCAAGGGATAAGGTAAAAGGTTAAAGGGGAAGGGGAAGAAGATGCTGATTTTACGCCTTTTCCCTTTCCCCCTTACCCCAAAACCCTCCAAATATTGGGGCATAGCCCTGCCCATAGCACCTCAACGGTCACAAAAAAGTAATATTACTTATTGACAAATAGTCAACTATAGCAACCAAAAATCATGAAAACAAGAAACCCGGTATCTCGCAGATACCGGGTTTCACCAGAACTGTCAATTTTCATAAATCAAACTAAGATTACTATATCTTAATTGGGGTTAATTAAGTATAATTATTTAGAGCAATAAGTTATATTTTAAACCTTGTGCTGAGTAAGACATAACTGTATTGATGTGTTATCGTTCCAGGGAAAATCATAACAATTGATACAATCTTTAACAAAAAAATATTTTTAATAAGTAGCCATCATGAACTACATCCACCCTCCGGGTTCAGCAGTCGCTTGGGTCGGGAAACCCTCCTGCATAGCGCTGCTTCACCAGAACCCATGAAAATAGTCATTAGTGAGCCAGCGCGGTCTTGGGGGTTTCCCCCATGAGCGACTGGCGAACCCCGGAGGGGTCATTAGTCATTAATCAATAGTCAATAGTCATTGGATTTTTCCCCATTCCCAATGCCCAATGCCCTATTCCCCACTCCCTACCTTCGGAATTAAAAATTAAGAATTAAAAATTAAAAATTTCTTTAATTAAATTTTTAATTTTACATTTTTCATTTTTAATCACGGGGAGAGCGTTGTCCCTACTCCCTATTTTCAAGTTAAGTTTAATTAAGTCAATTTACTGAAACAAAGCTTTTGTAACAAGCAAGCAAGTTATTATTGCATTCTTATGTTAATCAAGAATAACATTTATTTATATTCCCAATCCAATTGTCATTATGGTAACTATTCTCTATTATTTAGCCTTCATAATTTATCTGGTAATGACTTTCTGTTTTTTTATGACATGGCTGGATTTCTTTCTACAAGACGAAGAAATGAATTCAGCACAACGCTATTATTCTGGTGTACTTTTGGTAGGAGCTAGCATTCTCTGGCCAATAGTAGTCCCTTTTGCTTATTTGGAACTATTGAAATTTCATAAAAAACATAAAAAAGTTATTGATATCTTAATCAATCAGTCGAATTCCAGTATTGGCGATCGCTAGACTCAATGGTTAATGGTTAATGGTTAATGGTTAATGGTTAATGGTTAATGGTTAATGG
>JBHYDF010000077.1:0-33038 GCA_051861145.1 Nostocaceae cyanobacterium | reverse complement strand
AAATTTATTTCACGGCTGCGAAAATTTATTTCACGGCTGCGAAAATTTATTTCACAGCTGCGGAAATTTATTTCACAGCTGCGAAAATTTATTTCACAGCTGCGAAAATTTATTTCACGGCTTCTTGAAACTGATGCAAAATTTTAATCAAACGCCAAATTTTGATTTTCATGTTAATAATTAACCTTTGGCGGGAATACCCTACTTAAATCGAGGGACAAATCTGGAAAACAAGGTAAAGTTATTACTTGATTGGGTAAGACAATTCTCTTATTTAAAAATCCAAACTTACCCTGATTATCTTGATACGGTTCACTGTAACATTCTAGATAATTATCAAATAAATTAAATATCCAATAATCAGAAATACCTGCTTTAGCATAGAGAGGCATTTTTACATCCCGGTCATAATCTAAATAAGAATCTGCAACTTCCATCACTAATAACACATCAGCCGATTCGGGATGAGATGAAAGATAATCATCAGAGCGATTTTTAAGAATAGCAAAATCTGGTTCTGATTCGCTGTTAGGTAGGACAATTATCGGGGCTTGAGATTGCAGAGTTCCCCTGTCTCCTACAAGTTTTGGCAGTTCTTTTAACATTTTTCGCAAACAAGTTTCATGGGCTTTCCCCTTCGCTACCATTTGGATAATTTCTCCGTTGATTAATTCAATTCGGTCATCCTCGTGGAAAAAACCCAGTTCTGCGAGTCTGTGGTATTCAGCTAGTGTAAAACGTTTCGCCTGAGCAATACTCATAACATTTTTCTCCCAAGGGAAAAGCGATCGCCCTAAGAGGATGTCTGAAAAGTTTTTAATTAGTCATATTTCTTACCCAAAATCATATAGATCCCCCCAACCCCCCTTAAAAAGGGGGGCAAAAAGGTCTTTCAAAGTCCCCCAATTTAGCGGGGGATTTAGGGGGATCTAAGATTAATTGGTTTAAAACCATACTTCTCAGACATCCTCTAATTGCTTTAACATTTATTCTAGATGTCTCAGATTTGATAAGCTAAAAACCTAGACTAACTAATATACAAACCATGCCTGCGCCTACTATCACCCCTACTATTACCGCCTTTCCCTTGGCTGCTGTCGTCGGTCAAGAAGCGATTAAACTAGCCTTACTCCTAGCAGCAGTCGATCCGGGGTTGGGGGGAGTAGCGATCGCAGGTCGTCGCGGTACGGCAAAATCTGTGATGGCCCGAGCGATCCACGCCCTACTACCTCCAATTGAAGTTGTTAAAGGTTCCATCAGCAATTGCGACCCTAATCACCCCGAAGAATGGGATGATGAATTATTGGCGCAGAACCCCACCCCAACCCTCCCCGCAAGCGAGGAGGGAGAACACAACCCCACCCCAACCCTCCCCGCAAGCGAGGAGGGAGAAAGAGAAATCATCCCCGCGCCTTTCATCCAAATTCCTTTGGGAGTGACAGAAGACCGACTTATCGGTTCAGTAGATGTGGAACAGTCGGTAAAACAGGGACAAACTGTCTTTCAACCTGGTTTACTCGCTTCTGCACACCGAGGCGTACTGTATGTTGATGAAATCAATTTATTAGATGACCAAATTAGCAATCAACTTTTAACAGTATTATCTGAGGGACGCAACCAAATCGAGCGGGAAGGGATAAGTTTTCAGCATCCCTGCAAACCCCTGTTTATCGCTACCTACAACCCAGAAGAAGGCCCATTACGAGAACATTTGCTTGATAGAATTGCGATTGTGCTGTCAGCGGATGGGGTCTTGGGTTTAGACCAAAGAGTACAAGCCGTAGAACAAGCGATCGCCTATTCTAAATCTCCCCAAGAGTTTCTCCAGCAGTACAGCGAAGATATCGACGCCCTCAAAACCCAAATTATCTTTGCGCGGGAATGGTTGAAAGATGTTCACATCACCCACGACCAAATTACTTACCTCGTAGAAGAAGCTATTCGCGGCGGAGTGCAAGGACATCGTGCTGAGTTATTCGCCGTACGTGTAGCTAAAGCATCGGCGGCGTTGGATGGACGCACACAGGTGAATGCTGATGATTTGCGGCGGGCGGTGGAATTAGTGATTGTACCACGGGCAACCGTTGTACAAACACCCCCACCCGAAGAACCACCGCCACCACCGCCACCCCCACCCCAAGATGAACAAGAACCCGAAGACGAAAATCAAGAACAAGAGGAAGAGGAAGATAACGAAGAACAACAAGAACCTCCCACCATCCCCGAAGAATTTATCTTTGATCCTGAGGGGGTAGTTCTTGACCAAAGTGTGCTTTATTTTGCACAAATGGCACAGCGACGCGGTAAATCTGGCAGTCGTAGTAAAATCTTCTCGGAAGACCGGGGACGTTACGTCAAGCCGATGTTGCCCAAAGGCAAAGCCCGCCGCATAGCCGTAGATGCCACATTGAGAGCAGCAGCACCGTATCAAAAAGCACGGCGGGAGCGGCATCCAGATAAAAAAGTAATTATCGAACAGGGGGATATTCGCTCAAAGCGCTTAGTACGTAAAGCCGGGGCGTTAGTGGTGTTTGTGGTGGATGCTTCTGGTTCGATGGCTTTGAACCGGATGCAGTCGGCAAAAGGTGCAGTGATGCAGTTATTGACAGAAGCATATCAAAACCGTGACCAAGTAGCATTGATTCCCTTCCGGGGAGAAAATGCAGAGGTGTTATTACCGCCAACTCGTTCCATTGCTTTAGCGCGGAACCGCTTGGAAAGGTTGCCATGTGGCGGGGGTTCGCCGTTGGCGCATGGGTTAACGCAAGCCGTGCGCGTCGGGTTAAATGCTCAAATGAGTGGAGATATCGGGCAAGTTGTAATTGTAGCGATAACCGATGGACGGGGTAATATTCCCTTGGCGCGTTCATTAGGCGAACCACAAGAACCCGGAGAAAAGCCAGATATCAAAGGCGAATTGTTAGAAATTGCTGCAAGAATTCGGGGATTGGGGATGGAATTATTGGTAATTGATACCGAAAGTAAATTTGTGTCCACTGGGTTTGCTAAGGAGATAGCCAAGACAGCCGCAGGTAAGTATTATCATTTACCCAAAGCCACAGATAAAGCGATCGCTGCTATGACCAAAGGCGCGATCGCGGATATAAAATCACGATAGTTAATGGTTAATAGTTAATGGTTAATAGTTAATAGTTAATAGTTATGAACCATGAACCATGAACCATGAACCATTAACCATTAACCATGAACCATCAACAAATTACAAATCTGCAAACTTATCTGTAGCCTCAAGCAAAGCACAGGAAATACCTGGTTCACTCATCGAATGACCAGCATCAGGAATGACAAGAAATTCTGCTTCCGGCCAAGCACGATGTAATTCCCAAGCTGAAACCATCGGGCAAACTACATCATAGCGTCCCTGAACAATCACGGCGGGAATATGCCGAATGTGATGAACATTTAAAAGTAATTGTTCTTCAGTTTCAAAAAATCCTTTATTGATGAAATAATGGCATTCAATGCGTGCAAACGCATCAGCAAAATCATTATTACCAAACCTGAACATTAATTCTGGATCTGGAAATAATCTACTAGTGCTTGCTTCCCAAATTGACCAAGCACGGGCAGCTTCTAACCTGACTTGCATATCTGGACTAGTCAAGCGTTTGTAATATGCTGTTAGCATATCATCTCGTTCTGCGGTTGGAATTGGTTTTAAATATTCCTCCCAAGCATCGGGAAATATATAGCTAGCCCCTTCTTGATAGAACCAACGTAACTCCTTTTGACGCAGCATAAAAATGCCACGCAAAATTAATCCCGTGCAACGTTCGGGATGAGTTTCACTGTAAGCTAATGACAGAGTACTTCCCCAACTGCCACCAAAGACAACCCACTTTTCAATCCCTAAATGCTCTCGCAGTTTTTCAATATCACTGACTAAATCCCAAGTAGTATTTTCTCGCAATTCAGCATGGGGTTTACTTTTTCCGCAACCACGCTGGTCAAACATCACCAATCGCCATTTTTCCGGATGGAAATATTGTCGATAAAATGGTGGACATCCCCCACCCGGGCCACCGTGCAGCAAAATTATAGGTTTGCCTTGCGGATTACCTGATTCTTCAAAATGAATTGTGTGGATATCTGATACCTGTAAATTTCCTTCGTGATAAGGCGCAATTGGTGGATACAGTTCTCGCATTTTCAAAATTTTTTGGTAGTGAAAGTCCAAGCATATAACAGTAGGAGGATGTCAATTTTGCTTTTCGAGAGCAAAATCCAACCCACAAAATTGAAATGCTCCTCTTTGGTAGCTGCTTCCTGGTTTGCTATTGTTAGATTTGTAATAGCCGATATTTTTCTTCCTTTAAGAATATAATCACAAATACACCGAAATAATTAATCGAATTCATCTGTGTTTATCTAGAGTTGCAAATATAGGACTCCTATTTGATTTTTGAAATATACGTAGGGTGGGCAATGCCCACCAAAACCCGGATATGGTGGGCAATGCCCACCCTACACTTAAGCTTAAAGTGTACGGATTTTTTTCAATAATCAAACCGGATTCCTATATATAATTGATTTTCTATATCTTTAGTTAATATACGAGATTTTATTTATGACTTGTTTGCATCCAGCAGCTTTACCTAAACCAGTTATCCTCGGCGGTTATCCCTTAAGTATCGCGCCAATGATGGATCGCACAGACCGCCATTTTCGGTATTTTATGCGGCAAATTACGCGCCGTACTTTACTTTACACCGAGATGGTTACAAGTGCGGCAATTTTGCATGGCGATCGCCAACACTTATTAGGTTTCTCCCCAGAAGAAAAGCCTCTCGCCCTGCAAGTGGGAGGCGATAACCCCAAAGAACTAGCCGAATGCGCCCGTATCGCCGAAGATATGGGTTATGACGAAATTAACCTCAACGTTGGTTGTCCCAGCAGCCGCGTCCAAGATGGCAATTTTGGGGCTTGCTTGATGGCACAACCGCAATTAGTGGCAGATTGTGTAGCAGCGATGCTCAATAAAGCACATATTCCTGTTAGTGTCAAGCACCGTATTGGTATTGACGACTTGGATCGTTACGAAGACATGGTGAACTTTGTGCGCATTGTCTCAACAGCAGGCTGTCAGCGCTTTACAGTCCACGCCCGTAAAGCCTGGTTACAGGGATTAAGCCCAAAAGAAAATCGAGATATTCCACCCTTGCGTTATGAAGATGTACATCGTTTGAAGGAGGAATTTCCTCACCTATTTATTGAAATTAACGGTGGAATTATTAACCTCGAACAGGTGCAACAGCAATTACTCTTAGTAGATGCAGTGATGATTGGAAGAGCAGCTTACGATAATCCTTACCTGTTTGCCACAGTAGATAGTGAAATTTACGGTGAGGTGATGCAACCTCCAACCCGTCATGAAGTTGCTGAAGCAATGTATTCTTATATTGATTATTGGGTGGCAAAAGGTCTTAAACTCAACAAAATCACCCGCCACATGCTCCAACTTTTTGCCGGACAACCGGGTAGTAGAGTTTGGAAACGTCATCTGACAGAAAACTCTTGCCGTGTTGGAGTGAGTTTTGAAGTGGTGCGAGAAGCATTGGCACAAGTACCAGAATCTTCGGTAGTACCAGCTTAATAATACCTTAACAGGATTTTGGATTTTAGATTTTGAATTGAGAAATCCTCTGTTGGGTATGGGTTATGTAAATCCATCTGTTGCAATCATTTGCCAATTGGTATAAGTAAAAACTAACAAGTAAAAAGGCAAAAGGAAGAATTAATTATATATGACTTTTGACTTCTCCAAAGGGATAATTATCCAGTTGTTAAAGCTTGTGGTTGTAGCATAGTCATTAAATCTTGAATTCCCTTTTGCAGATACCGTGTTACTGTCATTGGACTGGTACCAATTTTTTTAGCGGCGTCTTTGCGAGAAAGTTCCTTTAGAAATACCATTTCAACTGCCATGCGAGGCTTTTCTTCTAACATGGCGATCGCTCCTTGTAATTGTTGTCGTTCTTCGTCTTGCTGTTGTTGTGCCGCAGTTCGAGGACAAGGAAGCGCTTCACCCAAAGTAATTTGGCAATCAATATTGTTAACTACAGTCGCATCTAAACTCAAAGGCAAACGGTTTTGAGCGGCTAATTTAGTTTCTTGCCATTCTTGTACAGATACCTTCAGTTGCTTGGCGATTTCTGAATCTTTGGGAGGACGCCCTAAAGTTTGGGCTAACTCCTTGCGGACTTTTTGCCCCTCATTGTAGAGTTCTTGCCAACGCCGGGGAATTTTTAATAGAGTACTGCGATCGCGCAAAAAATGTAACATTTCTCCCCGAATATATGGAACAGCAAAGGAACTAAAAGCATATCCTTGGCTGGGGTCGAAACGCTCAATCGCCCTGATTAAACCGAAGTAACCAATTTGCTCTAAATCCTCATAAGGCTCATTGCATTGATGGCTAAATTTATGAGCCATTTTCCGCACTAAGCCAGTATGTAACTTTACAAGTTTATTGCGAAGTTCAACAGTAGGATTCTGATGGTATAACTGCAATAACTCCATACCATCAGACCGCAGAGAGGACTGACTTGCTGCCATAGAAATTCCTTTGTAGTAACTCCTATTTCTGAAAAACGGAGTTGCGTAAAACTTCATTTAAGATGTAATTATTTTCCTTGGGAAAGGTTTGATACACCATCGTTGTTTCACGGAACTTAGGAAATCCCCTACTTTTTACTTGCGTAATATTACTTAAAATGCTGTGTTTTTATTTGTTGTAAAGAGAGGAAATGATTTTTTACCAATAAGTTTGGTGAAGAATCCTGAATCAATCTTGAAAAATCTCTAAATATAGCCCTTCTCGTTTGAATGAGGCACACAAGTAGGGGCAATTCATGAATTGCCCCTACGACGGTCTGTACTTCACTCAACTGAAAATCGCGATAATGTAGGTGGGGCTATGCCCCACTACACGTATTTCAAAAATCAAATAGGAATCCTATAGGTCAAAATGGGATTAGTCGGTAATGTAGTCATAAAAAGCGTATTGTGAAATATGAGTAGTACTAGCAATTTCCGTGACGCTATCCGCGAAGCAAAAAATCATGCCCTTGTAGGACCAAATGTAATTGCCAACGCCCTTCCTTACTTAGGTGGCGGTTTGGTATTAACAGCATTGGGAACCTACGGTGGTTTGGGAGTCATCCGTGCGAATCCCCAATTGTTCTTTCCCACCTTCATTGGTGCGGTGATTGTGGAATTAATTCTGTTTTTTGTTGCCCAAAACGTGGCAGAAAAAGGCAAAAACAGCGTTGCACTTCCTCTACTAGCCGCCTACAGCCTTTTATCTGGATATACCCTCAGTGGTTTGGTTTTTGTGGCGCTGAGTCATAAAGGTGTAGGCATTCAAGGAATTGGTTTGGCGGCCCTTGGTTGTGGTGTCACCTTTATTGCTGCCCGTCAGATAGGTTCAAATCTCTCGGACGCTGACGGTATGGCTTTAACAAGAACCATCCGCTTGGGCATTATCGCCTTGTTCGTTGTTGTTCTCTTGCAATTCGTATCAGCCTTATTTGGCGTTTATACTCCAGGGTGGCTAGAAATAGGCATTTCTGGTTTGGGCGTATTTCTATTTGCAGGCGCATCCGTGGTTGATTTTTACATCCTGCCACGTACCTACAGCAATGACCAGTACCTACCTGCGGCTTTGTCGATGTACTTGACTTACATCAACCTATTTGTCTTTATCTTACGGTTGCTCATCGCCCTCAATGGCCGTGATTAAGCATCTGTAGAAAAATAAGCTAAAACCGTGGTTAACTTTTGGAAACCACGGTTTTTTTAGATAGGAAAAGCTCACGCAAAGCCGCAAAGACGCCAAGACCATCTTTGCGGCTTTGCGGCTTTGCGTGAGACTCAAAAAAGAATTCATACTGCGATGAAAAAACTGTAAAGAATCAGTAAAAAGCCTGTAAAGTAAGCTACTAAACATCAGGATTACAAAACTTGTATTTTGTCAAGTATGGATAAAATTAAAGAATGATCGCATATAATCCAAAGCGCTCTTTCATTTGCAAGCACCATGGAAGCATTAGAACTAAAACGCGAAATCGAAACGTTGTCCCATCGCCTGGGTAAAACCCAGGACTATCTTTGACATACCCGCACTGACTGCCAAAATTCAAGATTTGGAACAAGTAGCGGCACAACCAGAATTTTGGAATGACCAAGCTAAAGCCCAAGAAACTCTGCAAGAACTCAACGACCTGAAAGCACACCTACAGCAGTATCATCAGTGGCAGACCAATTTGGAAGACACTAAAGCTGTACTTGAGCTTTTGGAGTTAGAAGCAGACGAAGCGCTACTACAAGAGGCAGAAACGACCGTCACGAAGCTAAATCGCGAACTCGACCAGTGGGAGTTGCAACAATTACTTTCTGGTACTTACGACGAAAAAGGCGCAGTAGTGACAATTAACGCCGGTGCTGGTGGTACTGACGCCCAAGATTGGGCAGAAATGCTGCTGCGGATGTATACCCGTTGGGGAGAAAACCACGGTTATAAGGTACATTTGACGGAAATTTCCGACGGTGATGAAGCAGGAATTAAATCTGCCACCTTAGAAATTAGCGGTCGTTATGCCTATGGCTATTTACGGTCAGAAAAAGGTACTCACCGCTTAGTGAGGATTTCACCGTTTAATGCCAACGGCAAACGCCAAACTAGTTTTGCTGGGGTGGAAGTAATGCCGCAAATAGATAATTCTGTACAACTGGAAATTCCCGAAAAGGACTTGGATGTTAGTACATCTAGGGCTGGTGGTAAAGGTGGACAAAACGTTAACAAAGTAGAAACCGCAGTGAGGATTGTTCACATACCCACTGGCATTGCTGTACGTTGTACAGAAGAACGCAGTCAGTTACAAAACAAAGAGAAAGCGCTAGCTATTCTTAAAGCTAAGCTGCTAATTATCGCTCAAGAACAACGTGCCCAAGAAATCGCCCAAATTCGCGGCGATATGGTCGAAGCTTCTTGGGGGAACCAAATTCGTAACTACGTTTTTCATCCTTACCAAATGGTGAAGGATTTACGTACTAACACAGAAACGACAGCGATCGCTGATGTGATGAATGGCGAAATCGACTTATTCATCCAAGCTTATCTACGTCAGGAAAACCAGCTAGTAGAAGCGACTGCGTAATCAAGTTAGGAGTTAGGAGTTATGAGTTAGGAATTAAAACTCATAACTCCTCACTCCTAACTCCTAACTCAATATGACAAACTGTTACATTGAAAGAAGAAATTAGCATCAAAAAAATATTATGAGTAATTCTCCTTCTGGTGAACCTCAACCCAGCTATGTAAAACTCGCCATGCGCAACATGGTACAAAAGCGAATGACTTCCCTAAAACATTTTGCCCTAACTACAGTTGGGCTTTTAGCTGTCTTCGTGGGACTTGCTTATCTGACTCGTTGACAAAAAATTTTGGATTAGTCATTAGTCATTAGTCATTAGTCATTAGTCAGTAGTCAAAGGTTATTAATAGAGATATCCGCACTCTTAGCATAAAAGCTTTGTACAACAAGGGTCAAAACCTAATTTTCGGATAAGTCTAATGATTAGTTTTTAATTGGAAACTATTAACTATGGACTATTGACCCTTGACTAATGACTAATGACCAATGACTAATGACTAATGACTAATGACTAATGACTAAAGTGGTGTAGGAGATTTTCAGCTTGCAAATTGAAGTATATGTAGAGGATAGTTTTTACGAGTCTTCCCAAGCAGAAGCTTTAAAAGTTGCGGATGCTGATACCCATATTTCTGCTCAAACTTGGGAAAAATGGTTTAATGACTGGCTGGAAATACTGCAACCAGATATTCCAGTCGCTGCAAATTATGAAATAGGGCTGCGGTTGACAGATGACTCGGAAATTCAGGAACTAAACGCCCAGTATCGTCAACAGAACAAGCCCACAGATGTTTTATCCTTTGCAACATTAGAGGTAGACTGCCCTCAGCCTACCGAAATGCTTGCTTCCTTGCCTTTATACCTTGGTGACATTATTATTTCTGTTGATACAGCACAACGCCAAGCCCAACAGCAGGGACATCCTTTGTTCACAGAACTAGCGTGGTTAGCATCTCATGGGTTATTGCATCTACTGGGTTGGGATCATCCGGATGAAGAAAGTTTAAAAAGAATGCTAAAACAGCAAGTAATATTACTGAAATCAGTCAGTATTTCTCTTGACATCGAGTAATATGTATTTGCATAACTTATAGGCGTGACTTCTGAGTTGCCCTTTTATAATACTCGTATAGAAAAATGGCAGAAAATCGATTGTGCGATTAAAATCGGCAAAAGTTCCCCATTAGCTCACTCTGCTGCTGTATTTTTATGAATATGTCCCAACCACTTTCATCGCCACCCCCAAATACAAACCACCTAGAACCAGTTGTCACCCCAAAGCGGCAATTTTCTTGGAAAGTAGCCTCTAGCTTATTCGTTAGTTTTAAGTACGCCTGGTGTGGAATTAGCTACGCCTTTCAAACTCAACGCAATTTCCGTATCCATGTAGTAATTTGTATTTTAGCGCTCAGTTTAAGTATTTTTTTACATTTAAAAGCAGTAGAAATAGCAGTTATTGGTATAACTAGTGGTTTAGTTTTGGCATTGGAGTTACTGAATACAGCGATTGAGTCGGTAGTAGATTTAACAGTTAAACAAACATACCATGAATTGGCAAAAATCGCCAAAGACTGTGCCGCAGGTGCTGTACTTGTCTCTGCCTTTGTAGCAGTGTTGGTAGCTGCTATACTCTTGTTACCTCCCCTATTTGCCTTGATTTTGTCAGCTTTTTAGAGAAGTTGGTTGTTCATGGTTCATGGTTCATGGTTCATGGTTCATGGTTCATGGCTATTAACTATTAACCATTAACTATTAACCATTAACCATTAACTATTAAACACTATGAAAAACAGGTAACAATCAAACACAATAGTAATTGTGGTAAACCTGGAGTTCATAAGCTGTGATTATAGTTATCGATAATTACGATAGCTTTACCTATAACTTGGTGCAATATTTGGGAGAACTAGCAGTAGAATTCCCAGTAGCGGCTGATATTAAAGTTTTTCGTAACGATAAAATAACCCTAGATGAGATCCGTAATTTAAAGCCAGATGGAGTATTGATTTCTCCTGGGCCTGGTCGTCCAGAAGATGCGGGAATTTCCCTCGATTTGATTGAAAAACTTGGGTCTAGCTTGCCTATATTGGGAGTTTGCTTGGGACATCAAAGTATTGGTCAGGTATTTGGCGGTAAAATCGTTTCTGCACCAGAGTTGATGCATGGCAAAACTTCTTTGGTGTCTCATACTGGGGTCGGTGTTTTCCAAGGATTAGAAAATCCAATTACCGCAACCCGGTATCATAGTCTAATAATTGACCGCGAAACTTGCCCGGAGGTGTTAGAAATCACGGCTTGGGTAGAAGATGGAACGATTATGGGGGTGCGACACCGGAACTATCCTCACATAGAAGGCGTCCAATTTCACCCAGAGAGTGTGCTAACAACTTCAGGTAAGCAGTTACTGCGAAACTTTCTTTGTAAATTACAGACGAGGACAAGAGAGTAATTAATGAAACGACGGCAATTAATGGGCTATGCTGGGGCAGGGTTGGCAACAACTTTAGTTACTAGCTTGGGTTCTCATCATCAAGCGATCGCCCAATCTAGTGGTGGTCCATTATCAATTCAGTGGTTGGGTCATACTTGCTTTCTGTTTACTGGCGGCGGCGCAAAAATTCTTGTCAATCCATTTCGTACTGTTGGTTGTACCGCTGGGTATCGTCCACCGAAAGTCGCAGCGGATTTGGTCTTGATTAGCAGTCAATTGTTAGATGAAGGCGCGGTGGAAGACCTTCCCGGAAACCCGAAGTTAGTTTACCAACCGGGGGCTTACGAGTTTGAAGGGATAAAGTTCCAAGGAATTGCGATCGCCCATGACCGTAATAATGGTAGACGGTTTGGTATGAATGCTGCTTGGCAATGGAGGCAAGCAGGAGTTAATATCCTACACTTAGGTGGCGCTGCTGCACCCATTTCCATTGAACAAAAAATCCTCATCGGTCGTCCGGATGTCGCGTTAGTACCCGTAGGTGGTGGTCCCAAAGCCTACAATCCCGAAGAAGCTAAACAAGCAATTCAAGTTGTCAATCCTAAGCTAATTATTCCTACCCATTACCGTACACAGGCGGCTGACGCTGCTACCTGTGATATTTCTCCTTTGGATGAATTTCTAAAGGTGATGGATGGGATGCCTGTAAATCGTAGTAATAGCGATACTATTACTCTAAGCTCTGGTAAATTACCAGAAAAAGGAGCGATTCAAGTTTTAAGTTACAAATTTTAAGTGAATTGTGGGGCGGGCAAGATGCCCACCCCACAAGAGATTATTGGATATTTTTTATTTGAAAGTCCCTAATTAGCAATATGATTAATAGTGTTTTATAATCAATGTACAGAAACACGTACATAAACTCATGTTTTCTTACGAAATCACATCCCCAACTGATGCGAGAAATGACTTTTTCAAGTTGTTAGACCTAGTTGTACAAAATCATCAGGTGTATATCATCAACCGTCGTGATGATGAGAATGTAGCGTTGATTGCTGAGTCAGATTTGGTAAGTTTGCTGGAAACAGTTTATCTTTTGCGCTTTCCTGCGAATGCACGTCGGTTATTTGATGCAATAGAGGAGTCGAAAACGGGAAAGATTCAACCTCAAACTATCGCAGAACTTCAGCAGGAGTTGGGAATTGGGCAAGAAGAAGAAAAAGAAAGCTGAAGATGAAGAAATTAAGCCAGTTGTAGTTAATCGCAGTCCTGGTTTTAGTTCTAGCTTTAAAGAAGATTTAGCTTGGTGGTTCAAGCAAGACTTCCAGAAAGGGTCAAAAATTTTGGACTTGGTGACGGCTGTGATGCAAAATCCCTTCGAGGGAATTGGCAAACCAGAACCATTAAAGTATTTGGATGCAGATATCTGGTCACGGAGAATAGATTTAGAACATCGGCTTGTGTATCGGGTGGGAAATACTCAAATTGATTTTCTCGCTTGTCGTTATCATTACGAATAAGGGATTTGTCCATATTTTCTTATCGAGCAAGACGGAAAGTGCAAAACTCTGTCTCTTCAGAGCAGAGATGTAGCACGAGGAGGCAATTTCAATTGCCGTTTTTATGCTGAATGTGTTAGCAGTCCGGATGTAGTTGGTTAGGTCGAGCCAAATGATTATTTACGAGTTTAAAGTCAAAGGGAAAGACAAGCAATATCGTGCAATAGACGATGCTATTCGTACCAGTCAATTCATCCAAAATAAAGCTTTGCGCTATTGGATGGACAACAAAGTAGAGAAGGTCGATAAGTACGCATTAAACAAATACTGCGCGGTGTTGGCTGCTGAATACCCCTTTGCGGATGAACTTAATTCGATGGCTCGTCAATCGGCTGCTGAACGTGCTTGGAGTGCAATAGCTCGGTTTTACGACAACTGCAAAAAGAAAGTTAAAGGTAAGAAGGGGTATCCCAAGTTTAAGAAAAACTGCCGTTCTGTTGAATACAAGACATCAGGTTGGAAGCTTTCTGCTAATCGCAAAGCTATAACTTTCTCAGACAAAAAAGGAATAGGAACTCTGAAATTAAAGGGAACCTACGACTTAAACTACTATCAATTAAAACAGATTAAACGTGTCCGGTTGGTACGTCGTGCCGACGGGTATTACGCTCAATTTGCAATTGATATTGACCTCAAGGTTGAAACTCAACCCACTGGTCAAGTAGTCGGTGTTGACTTGGGATTGAAATTTTTCGTTGCTGATAACTTTGGCAATGTAGAACCATCTCCACAGTTTTACCGCAAGTCTGAACTAGCGTTAAACCGTGCTAACCGCAAAAAATCCCAGAAATTTAGCCAAGATCTACATAAGGCGAAACTCCGCCAATCTAACAACTACCACAAAGCAAGAAATAGGTATGCTCGTAAACATTTAAGAGTAAGTAGGCAACGAAAAGAATATTGCAAGAGACTGGCATATTCCGTCATCCAATCTAACGATTTGGTAGCCTATGAAGACTTGAATGTGAAAGGGCTTGTTCGCAACCGACATCTTGCTAAATCTATCAGTGATGCTGGTTGGTCAACCTTCCGCGCCTGGTTGGAGTATTTTGGCTTTAAGTATGGAAAGGTAACTGTTGCTGTCCCTCCCCATAATACGAGCCAGAATTGTTCTAGCTGTGGTAAGAAGGTTAAAAAGTCTCTGTCTACTAGAACTCATGTTTGTTCCCATTGTGGATTTGTAGAAGACAGAGACATTAATGCAGCCGTCAACATCCTGAAATTGGGACTACGTACCGTGGGGCACACGGGAACGTCGCGCAGGCGTGATTTGCCCTCTTGGGCAGTTGGTGCAAACCTACTGTCTAACGGCGAGTCTGTGAACCAAGAATCTCCTGATTTCTAATCAGGAGAGTGTCAATTTGATAGTGAAGCACCCACACCTGACGCTTCGCATACAGGTGGGGACTTTCCAGCGAATTGATTAAAACTTACCCGCCAATGCTGCAACACACCTTTCGCAAATTAAGGGATGTTCAGCATTTTCTCCAACATGGGTGGAATAGTTCCAGCAGCGATCGCATTTTTGCCCTTCTGCATTCACTACACCAATTCCCCACTTATCCGTTTGCAAGCTGTATTTTAACCCTTGCAGTTTTTCCGGAGTATCCACCATTTCCACCTGGGATGTGATGAACAAATAGCGGAGTTCGTCTACACCATTGCTGCTTGTTCTCAGTGTTTCTACTGAGGAGCGCAATTGCTCGTCAGCGACATACAGCAAGACTTTCGCTTCTAGGGAAGAACCAATCATTTTTTCTACCCTAGCTTGTTCTAATACCTTATTTACTTCATTACGGATTTGTCGCAATTGTTGCCAGTAAGCTGCTAATTCTGGATTATGCCACTTCTGGTCTAAATGCACCCAGCCAGATTCAAACACTGACTTGTAGGGTGTTTTGTAGGGGAGAAATTGCCAGATATCCTCCGCCATATGACATAGTACAGGTGCGATCGCTCGTGCTAAATTTTCCACAGCGATCCATAGCACTGTCTGACAACTACGACGGCGTAAGCCATTCGGATTGCTGATATACAGTCTATCCTTGGCAACATCCAAATAAAAATTGGATAAATCCACCACGCAGAAATTTTGCACAGTTTGGAAAAAGCGGGAGAATTGGAAGCTATCAAAAGCTTCGGTAACTTCCTCAAACACTTCCCTGATCCGGTGCAGCATATATTTGTCGAGTTGTGGTAACTCCTCGAAAGGAACTGCATCATTTTCCGGGTCAAAATCATGCAAATTACCCAACAAAAACCGCGCCGTATTGCGAATTTTGTTCCTGATATCTGTCAATTGCTTAAGGATGTTTTTACCCAAAGGTACATCCGAGGTGTAATCTACCGAAGAAACCCACAAACGCAACACATCCGCACCATACGCGGGTTCTTCTTTCTGGTTCTTTCCACCCCCAATAACAATTTTGGGGTCAACCACATTCCCCAAAGATTTACTTTGCTTACGCCCTTGTTCATCCAAAGTAAACCCGTGAGTCAACACAGTTTTGTAAGGCGCAATACCATTCACCGCGACACTGGTAAGCAAACTCGACTGGAACCAACCACGATGTTGATCTGAACCTTCCAGGTATATATCCGCAGGGTAGCGCAATTCTGGACGCTGCTTCACCACAGACGCCCAAGATGAACCAGAATCAAACCACACATCCATCGTATCCATACCTTTACGGTAAGACTTACCATTATTGCGGTAATTTTCTGGTAACAATTCCTCCGCAGAAAGTTCCCACCAAGCATCCGAACCTTTTTCAGCAATAATTGCTTGCACATGAGAAATAGTTTCCTCATTCAGCAAAGGTTCTCCCGTTGCTTCATCGTAAAATACAGGAATAGGTACACCCCAACTACGTTGACGGGAAATACACCAATCCGAACGGTCAGCCACCATTGGCGTGATGCGGTTTTCACCTTGGGCAGGAATCCATTTTACAGTAGCGATCGCTTCTAATGCTTCTTGCCTAAATCCTTCCACCGAAGCAAACCACTGTTCCGTAGCACGGAAAATCGTTGGTTTTTTCGTTCGCCAGTCGTAGGGATACTTATGAACATAAGCTTCCTCCTTCAACAGCGAACCCGCCGCCATTAACGCATCAATGACCGCCTGATTTCCATCACCAAGGACATTCAACCCGGCGAACTGTCCCGCCTCTTCCGTAAAGTTACCATTGTCATCCACAGGCGCGAGAATCGGCAAACCGTAACGCTGACCAACAATGTAGTCTTCTTGACCGTGACCAGGAGCCGTGTGTACCAACCCTGTACCAGACTCAGTAGTTACGTAATCACCGCCAATAACAATCGGACTCTCGCGGTCAAATAACGGATGTCGGTAAGTACAATGTTCTAAATGTTTCCCTTTAACTGTGGTTTTTACGGTTACTTGAACTCCCAGCGTAGTAGCAAGGCGTTCCACCAAATCAGCCGCAACGATGAGGTAGCGGAACCTCACCCCCTCAGTCCCCCTCTCCGCTTGCGGAGAGGGGGAAGTATCTGCTTCACTCCCCTTCCCTGCTTGGGAGGACTCTGTTAAGGGCTGACTCCCCCTCCCTGCTTGCGGGGAGGGGGTTGGGGGGTGGGGTTCTACCTCTACCACCGCATAATTAAGACTTGGATTCAACGCCACAGCCAAATTACCAGGAATAGTCCAAGGCGTCGTCGTCCAGATAGCCACACCCAACTCCGGCAAAAACTCTCCCAGCGCCGGTTTCACCGCCTCCGATAAACTCGTCACCGGGAAAGCAGCATAGATACTCCGCGAAGTATGACCTTCCGGATATTCCAACTCCGCTTCCGCCAAAGCCGTTTTAGAACTCGGACTCCAGTGAACCGGCTTCAACCCACGATAGATGTAGCCTTTTAACACCATCTGACCGAAAACACCGATTTGCGCCGCTTCATATTCCGGCGCCATTGTCAGATACGGGTGTTCCCAATCACCCCAAGCTCCATAGCTTTTGCAACTTTCGCGCTGTTCATCTACGGCTTTTAGAGCAAACTCTCTCGCTTTCTGCCGCAGTTGCAAAGGCGTTAAGTTTTGTCGTTCAGCAGATTTCATATTCTGCAAAACTTTCAACTCAATCGGTAAACCGTGACAGTCCCAACCAGGTACGTAGCGAACTTTACGCCCGCGTAACAGTTGGTAGCGATTAATAATATCTTTGAGAATTTTATTTAAAGCGTGACCGAGATGCAGAGAGCCGTTAGCATAGGGAGGCCCATCGTGCAGTATAAATAACTCGCCTGGATTGTTTTGGGACAGGCGATTATAAATTTTATTATCTTCCCAAAACTTTTGGATTTCGGGTTCACGCTTGAGCGCGTTTGCCCGCATATCAAAGTTAGTCTTGGGTAGGTTTACAGTATCTTTGTAGTTTCCAGTTTCTGTCACAGCACTGATTTCATGAATATTTATTGCCTTGCACTTGGATACTTTACCAACAAATATTTGCTAGTAGCATCCCTACGGCAGGAATTTCACCTGCCTACAGAATTATTCCATCATTAAATAAATGGTAGTGCATCCCACTTTCTTAAATTTGTAGTAGGTGGGATATTACTATTGTAGTACAATGTAATATCATTGAATTTGCGATACACCGAAGGCGTAACGGCTGAAGCCGTATTGCCAATTTATTTCCAGCTAATATAGCAATCCTAAATCATTCATGAACTCTTGCATTTGTGTTTCTTATTTTCTCCTCGTCCATAATTTAAATTAGGATTGCCATAGCGATTGTTACCTTTCAACTTTGTTCTGGCTTGGGTGGAGTTTGTTCGGGAGGTGCTTCAGCGGGTGGTGCAAGTTCAGCGTCGGGAGCAATTTCTTCCACAGGAATTTTTTCTGTTTCTTGTGCGATCGCTTCAGCTTCCGCCGCAGATTGTTTCGCTTCTTCTACCAACTCTGGAGATGGGGGATGGGGTGGAATAGCCTCCGGCGCACTTTCAGTTTTAGCTTCAGTGTCAGCAGTTGCAGAAGTTGTATCTTTGGGTTGTTCTGGTGTGGGGGTACGATTATCGATAACCTCAACAGCAGGTTTTTCCGTGGGTTTAGGCGCAGTTTCCTGTGTTTTTGGGGTTTCGGGTGTCTTTTTACTGACAGTTTGTTGTAATCGTCCTTTTGCACCAGAAAAGATACCACTGAGGCTATTTTGTATCTGGCCAAGACGTTCCTGCAACGACAAATTACTCACTTGTTGCTGAAGGGTTGTTTGTACTTCTTGAGTAGTGGGTACTGGGGTTTGCTGTGCCTTTGGCGTTACTTGACGACGTAATGAAAGAGTTTGCCAAGTAAACCAACCCAAAAGCACGACACTAGCTATATGACCTAGTAAAAGACCTCCAGTAATGCGTGGTGCAAATACCCATAACATTAATGCATAGAACAGTCCGACACCACTTAAATAAAAATCACTCTTACGGTGGATTTCAGGGAAAAAGAAAGCTGCCATGTAGAGGGCTATACAACCAAGACCGACTGTTAAGGCTAGGACATATGCCAGCATTTGTGATTTCTCCTTACTGTGTCATTGGATTAGGGGCTAGAGGCTAGGGGCTAGGGCGTGTTTTCAAACTGTGAGATCCCCCCCTACCCCCCTTTTTAAGGGGGGAAAAACTTGTCAAAGTCCCCCTTTTTAAGGGGGATTTAGGGGGATCACAATCTTAACTAATAGCGTAAAGATTAGTTTGAAAACACGCCCTAGGGGCTAGGGGTTAGGGGTTAGGGGTTAGGGGTTAGGGGCTAGAGGTTAGGGGTTAGGGGCTAGGGGTTAAGAGTTAATTTTATTCTCTAGTTTCTAATTTGTATTTTCTATTCCCTAGTCCCTATTCCAAGCGCCCCTATTCCCTAGTCCCTAGTCCAAGCGCCCCTAGTCCAAGCGCCCCTAGTCCAAGCGCCCCTTCATTAATTTTGCAAATTTTGCCCAGGAATTGTTGATTGAGATACAAATTAAAATTTCTTATCTGTTTCCAATATGTATTTTTACTCTATCCATTAACTCTTAATGTCTTCTTTAGGGGAGAAGCGATATTCTCGGACTACCCTAAAGATAAGAATCTGGAAGAGTTAGCCAAAACAATTTATGACACTACAAAGCTTTGGTGTGATTGGTTTAGCCGTAATGGGCGAAAATATCGCTCTCAACGTTGAACGTAACGGTTTCCCAATCGCAGTTTACAACCGCTCGCGCGATAAGACCGATAAGTTTATGGCAGAGCGTGCCCAGGGTAGGAACGTCAAAGCTGCTTTTACCCTAGAAGAGTTTGTCGCTTCCCTGGAACGTCCCAGAAGAATCTTAATCATGGTGCAAGCTGGGAAGCCTGTAGATGCAGTGATTGGCCAGCTCAAACCTTTGTTAGATGAAGGCGATATCATTATTGATGGCGGCAACTCTTGGTTTGAAGATACCGATCGCCGGACTCAAGAATTAGAACCGGCTGGATTTCGGTTTATCGGTATGGGTGTCAGTGGTGGTGAAGAGGGTGCATTAAATGGCCCGTCGCTGATGCCCGGAGGTACGGAAAGCTCTTACCAGTATCTGTCGCCAATTTTCACGAAAATTGCCGCCCAAGTCGATGATGGCCCTTGTGTTACCTATATTGGCCCTGGTGGTTCCGGTCACTATGTGAAAATGGTACACAATGGCATTGAGTACGGCGATATGCAGCTAATTGCTGAAGCCTACGATTTGCTCAAGAATGCTGCTGGACTTGATCACAAACAGTTACACGAAGTTTTTGCTGAGTGGAACACTACGGACGAGTTGAATTCGTTCTTGATTGAAATTACCGCTAATATTTTCCCCTACATTGACCCAGAAACAAATTTACCTTTGGTAGATTTGATTGTGGACGCCGCAGGGCAAAAGGGTACTGGACGTTGGACGGTGCAAACTGCGTTGGAGTTGGGTGTTTCCATACCAACAATCATCGCGGCGGTAAATGCCCGGATCATGTCTTCCTATAAACAAGAACGGATCGCAGCATCGAAGATACTTACAGGTCCCACAGGTAAGTATAATGGGGAAATGAAGGGCTTTATCAACATGGTGCGTGATGCCCTTTATTGCTCTAAGATTTGTTCTTATGCTCAGGGTATGGCGCTGCTGTCTAAAGCTTCGCAAACATATAATTGGAATTTGCAGCTTGGCGAATTGGCACGGATTTGGAAGGGTGGTTGTATTATTCGCGCTGGATTCTTGAACAAGATTAAGAATGCTTTTGGTGAAAATCCAGCGTTGCCTAACTTGCTTTTGGCTCCTGAGTTTAAGCAAACTATTCTCGACAGACAAGCAGCTTGGCGGGAAGTTTTGGCAACCGCAGCCAAATTGGGTATTCCCGTACCTGCTTTTAGTGCATCTCTAGATTACTTTGATAGCTACCGACGCGATCGCTTGCCTCAAAACCTCACTCAAGCTCAACGCGACTACTTCGGGGCGCATACCTACGAACGTCTCGATAAACCTGGTGTCTTCCACACTGAATGGGTTCCTGTGACTGAAGCATCGAAGAAGTAATTCTTCCTTGAATTTTAATTTGAGAAGCTGATAGTGGCTCTGAATTTCTAAATTTCAGAGTCACTTTCTTTTTTGACCTATAACTCCTTACCTTCAAGCGCCACCAATTCCTGTGGTTGCACAACTATGATACTCGGTGTAACTGTAAAATCCTTTGGATTGAATGTTAAAAGGTGTGTAACTCCATGTGCAAGCATGATTGCAATAATACGAGCATCATGAGTACGCTTGCCCATCACTTTACCAGTCGTGACCAAATCTAACCAATTAGGAAAAATTTGTGCGGATTCTTCTAGCAATGGGAAGCGGTTGAGAAGTTGGTCTATCATACTTCGTGTTCGTTCCACAGTCCACCCTAAACCATTAACCTCAACTGGCCGCGTGGCAACAACCCAAAGCTCAACGAGTACTTGGGAGGTGAGCAAGCATTCGTCTTCTTGTGTGAGTAGGTAAGTAATTGCATCTACTGCGAGGCTATGCTGTATATCTGAAGGGTTGCAGAAACGCAAAACAACATTGGTATCGAGCAGGTATCTTGTCATTCTTCATAGATACTGTCACGACTAAAAGCTTCATCAGGCAGATTTGGACTATTTTTGGGAAGTTGTGAAACCCATTCACGGAACTCTCTAGCCCGCTCTGCTGGCGTTGCCCTTTGCCAAAATGGAACAGATGATTCAACTTGTCTAGACTGAAACTCAATGAAGGCGATGAAATCCGCAATCTTCTTGAGTTGCTCCTCGTTGAACTTGTCTAGGTCTTGTTTGAGTTTTTCTCGTAGCATAATTAAAATGACTGTGCGAAAGCAAATTTTCTTTATCGTAACTGATGTTTTGTCAGTCAAGCTACGTTGTAGAAAACTTGAAATAAGAAGTAATTCTTTCTTGAATTTTAATTTGAGAAGCTGATAGTGACTCTAAGTTTCTAAATTTCAGAGTCACTTTCTTTTGACGAAATACTGCGAAAAGAGAGTTCAGATACTCGTTACGAGTTATAAATAGGAAGTATTACAAGCACTTAGTACAAATTTGCATAAAACCGTAGCGAATTGAGGTTTGGAATTTAAACGCTTTAGGTAGCAGAGGGAAGCGCAGAGGGGCGCAAAGTTTTTCTGAATTTAATTCGTTACGAATTTATGCAATCGTGTACTTAGGATTTTGGTATCTATACAAAACGTGTGGTTGATTAGCGTGCATGATATTTCCTTCAAACGAAAACCCTATCTTTTGCATTACCCTTTCAGATTTTTTGTTGTCAAGTAACGTATAACACACAACACTGGGGTAACAAAATTCATCAAATGCAATAGACAAAACCTTCTTCCCAATTTCTACCGCTAGCCCTTTTCCCCAAAACTCAGGCATCAGCGCATAGCCGAGTTCAACTTCTTCGTTACCATTCACAATTACCCTTCTGATACCACCGCGCCCCACAAATGCCTCAGTAGCTTTTTCAAAAAACACCCACTGACCATGCCCATAACGTTCCCATTGCTCGCAGTTCCATTTCATTTTCTCCTGTGCTTTTTCTAGGCTCCAAGTACCTCCTAATGTAGCCATAACTTTTGGATTAGAACCCATGTCAAACCAGAGTTGCCAATGAGACTCGCGTATCCTTTCGCCTCTCAACTTGTGCGTTTCAATTAGCTCAACTTGCATACCCAAAGACCAATTCTTATGGAATTATCCAAGAGAAACATTGTTCAATTATTAGCACAGTTGATTAATGCTTATCAAAACACCCACAGCGAACGAAAAGAAATTACTACTCAGTATCCTCCAGAAAATGAAGAATTTTCGCTACTAGAAGAAATTGAACTTTTAACAGTAAATCTTAGAGGTTATGCCAGTCAACTTCAAGCCACAGGTCAGATTGCTTCTAGAGCTAGGGCAATTGAGCAACTACAAGCAATGCGAGTTTTAAATGTGCCTACTGTTGCGAGATTTTATTTTAGCAGTAATGGCAAGTATGAACAGATGAAGAATTATATTAGGATGTTGGATTACTTGCGGTTGCTACTGTTGGAATATTTACAGTTTAGCGGAACTTGATAAAAAACTGGGATAAAAATAGTCTAAAATGCAACTTTATACCATTTCACAAAAACTCTGATACAAATACAGATGGTGTAGAGACGCGAAATTTCGCGTCTCTACAAGATTTATACGTATCGTGATTAACGTGAAATGGTATTAGAGATATGTTGACGTGATAAGTAGAAAAACATAATTAAACGTAAAACTTGCTGCATTATAAACCTGGTTTCTTCAGGAAATCGGGTTTCGAGTTTTTCAATTTATTTAAGTTGACCTATTTATTGTGTTGAAAATAAATTTTTGTCAGCAGTAACAAGATTGATTGATGTTAATTTGGCAAGTTATTTTTACCTAAATATTTGGTTCTTAATTCTTCTAATTCGTCATCAATTTTGCTCTTGCTAGCAGGTTGATTTGTGGGTTGAGATGATGGCTGTACTTTGTTATTTTGGGATTTTTTACCGCCAATAAATGTTGTTCTAATTTCTTCTAAATCTTTCTCAACTGGATTTTGAATAGAGATGGGTGGGGAACTAGGCGGTGATGTTGTAACTGGTTTGGCTGGTATTGTAAATGTGGTGGGTATCGACGACGGTTTATTCAAGTCTTTTAAAACTTCGTCTGCTGTTTGATAGCGTCGTGCAGGAATGCTGATTAGCATTTTGTCTAAAATACGACCTAACTCTTCGCTAACTGGATTTTTCACGTATTGTCGCCAAATCCATGTGTCGTTATTAATGTCGTATAAGTCAAAGGGCGATCGCTCTGTTAATAACCGTAGACAAGTCGCAGCCAAGCTATAAATATCACTAGCAAATACCGCTTGACCGCGAATTTGCTCAGGTGCTACGTATTCCGGACTACCAATACTTGTGCCAGTGCGGTTGAGGGCAGTATTTGTAAGAACTTTAGAAGCACCAAAGTCTACTAGCACTAGATCCCCCCCACCCCCCTTAGAAAGGGGGGCATTCTTTTCTTCCCCCCTTTCTAAGGGGGGACTGAGGGGGGATCTTCTGCGAATAATATTTTCTGGCTTGATATCCCGGTGAATTACTTGTCTAGTATGACAAAATTGCAACACTGGCAATAAATCATTCAATAACTGTCGAGTTTGCGTTTCGTTGAAACCTCCTTTTGTTGAGAGTTCCTGCGCCAGGTTTTGCCCATCGATAAATTCTTGTACGAGATATTGCCTATCATCTTGTGTAAAAAATGCCAACAACTCAGGGATTTGCGGATGCTTGCCCAATTCATCCAACCGCATCGCCTCCTGGTTAAATAACTCTACAGCTTTTTGTACAGTGCTAGTGCCTTGAGCTTGGGGGTAAAATTGCTTAATCACGCAGCGCGGTTTGGATGGTTTATCTTCATCCACAGCTAAGAAAGTTCTGCCAAAACCGCCTTGTCCTATGGGTTTGAGAGCGCGGTAGCGTTCTTTGAGAAGTAACTTAGAACCACAAGTCAGGCAAAACTTACCATTATTTATATTTACAGGCTTCGGACAGTTAGGATTAAGGCAATAGCTCATGTCGAGAACAAGGGATACCTGTTTCTATTGTGCCTTGCTCTCGAGGGCATTGGGCATTGGGCATTGGGCATTGGGAATTGGGGATTGGGAATTGGGGATTGGGGATTGGGCATTGGGGATTGGGAATTGGGCATTGGTTTTTTTACCCATGTCCGATGCCCCTTGCGCGATGCCCCTTGCCCGATGCCCCTTGCGCGATGCCCCTTGCCCGATGCCCAATGCCCAATGCCCCTAGTCCCTAGCCCCTAAGCAAATCATCACAACGCTACCAGTAATAACTAAAACTAAAGCTGACGGTACGAGGGGAACCCAACTTCCTTGGTGGAAGAAAATTAAGCTTGTAGCGCATAAGACCAAGAGTGCGCCTACTTGTGCCAATATAAAATCTAGTCCTGAGCGATAGCACCAAGCCAGTATACCTCCAACCACAGACCAACCCCAAATCCACCACACTTCGCCCCAAAAAGACCAAACTGATAATAAAGGCCGCCCATCTTTAACCCCACTCACGATTTGACTGACCATTTGTGCTTGCAAAATGACCGCCGGTATTCTACCGTAGGGGGTGTTCAAATAATTATCACCGCTTTGAGCAGTTGTACCGATGAGGATGATCCGATCCTTGACTTGTTCTGGCTTGATAGCACCCCTCAGAACATCTGTGAGAGTAACTTTTGCAGCTATTTCTACAGGAGAATCACGGTAAGAACGGTAATTCAATAATATTTGATAGTCCTGTGTATCTATTTGTGGATAACTGCCTATGTGCGATCGCGCATAAACACGACGAACACTTTCCTCTACTCTTGAAACCAGAGTACGAAATTTTTCCCCCAGAGGGTTGCTGAAAATTGAGTTGTCTAGCACCCTCACAGGTGATGGTTGCAAGCGCTTCAAGACGACATCGCCTAGTTGTAAATTCCCGTCTCTTGTAGACTCGGCAGAAATACCTTCTCTTTCCAAGTAGTGGAATGCTATTCGAGTGCTGAAGGAGTAAGGCGTAGTACAACCAGATGCAGAACTTGGGTTCATTGCTATGGAATGGCGACGGACAACACCATCCCAGTCTTGAATAACATTACTAAAACCAAGGCGTTCTTGCGGAACTTCCGGTGGAGGTGAAGTTCCGGGATGGTTGGTTGTGGAATCGCTGACTTTACAAATCGCAAAGAGATTCTGATTTGTTCGCAAACGAGTAGCTAAAGAAGTCTGATTCGGTTCTACTGGAAAATCACGATTAATATCTAAACCAATGACTCGCGGTTGAAGAGGTGTAAGCTTTTTGAACAGTTCTTCTAATACTAAATCCGATAGCGTCCCAATTCTTTGCTTTTGCTCTAACAGCTTTTCATCTTCTTCATTAATTGTGACTATTAACAAGCGCGAATCTTGTTCTTCTTCTGGACGAATTCGCAATAATTGGTCGTAAGAGAACAACTCCCATTTTTGCAATATCCCCAGATGACGTACTCCTAATACACTAGCAGTTGTCAACACACTCCCTAGCAGCAAGATGACGATACGGTAACTGTAGAAAGTGAAGTTTCGGCTATTTAGCCAAGTCATTGGCGCTACATGGGGATGAGAGTAAATTACTGGCAACCAACTTGCGCCGGGAAACTCGCCCTCTAATCCTTGCAGCCTTTCTCTGGCATAACGAAACGCAGCATATAAAGATTGTTTAGTCGAAAAGGCTACAAGAAAATGCCTTAAAAATGTTTGTGCCACCAGATCCGGAACTGGTTCACGCATGACAATTGTTTGCGGAATGAGCAAATCTTGTAATTCTCGTGCTAATCCCAATCCATCACAGGAGTTGAAAATTGCCAATTTCAACCCTCGGTTTACGGCATTTCTCAGGGCATATCTGAGTTCTGCAATGGTTAAACTATCTGTGTCATTGATATAAATCCGACCATTATCACCCTCTGTTTTGCTATGACCAGCAAAAAATAAAATGTCCCAATGTTGATTCCACAGTTTGTCGTTGATGTCTTGACGTTTAGGCTTTACTAAAAAGGTTGTGGCGGCTAGTGGTAATTTTTTGAGTAACCGCCGGTCTTGGCGTACATCAATTCCTTCACTATCACCCAAAATCGCCAAGATTTTGATTTTATCTCCCACGATAGATGACTGCGATACAGCCACTTGTTCTGATTCTGGAAGACTCAAGGTAATCTCCGCGTTGGGGTACTCTCGGTCTACCAAATCCCAAAGATGCCAAGGGAGTTTTTCTAGTTGCACTGAAGCAGTACGAATCAGCACTCGTACTTCGTCAGAGGGCATTAAGTGTTTGAGAAACTTTTCTCGGATCGGGCGAAATGACTCTGATAGTAGCCAGTCATTTAGGAGCGATCGCAATTCACTTGCTAAGTTGTGGGTGGCTAAGCGTCCCTTAATAATCGAATCATCATAAGAAATTTTTTTGGCTTTGATACGGGAAAATTGCTTGATTGTGCGATATTGCGATCGCCATTCGTCGATAGCTGTGAGTATATCTGGATTTGGGGGCAGTTGACCGGAGATTTCTGCACTGGGAGGTTCACCCTCACAGCCAATCTCCAATGTCGCCCGTACACCCGCCTCCAAATCACCATCCAGCGTCAGGACAACTAACTTCCTCATCGGTAGCACGCCTGTGTTTTGTTCAGATCACAAAATCTTCTACAATACTGAAATCCCCCACAGACACTTTAATACTAAAACGTTCTCCCACTTCGCCACTAAAATTCAATTGAATATTTTGATTGTTGTTTCTAGTTTGGGCTTCCATCAAAGCTTTTCCTTCAGAGTCTAGCACAATCAAATGCAAATTTGGTGGTAGATAAGTTTGTCCAATTGATGGATGCACTTCTACAAAAATATCCATTTCCCGGTCATTTTCTGGAGTGAGGACAACAAATAGAACTACTGCTTTCGTAGTCATTTGTTTTCCTAAATCAATTAGCTTACCTCTGCAAACACCAGCATCTGATATACTTCTGGAACTCCAAGCAGGATAGGTGATTGGAGTTTCTAAAAGAGCCTCAATTGAGTGCCAACCATTATCAAAAATATTCTCAAACCATTGCTTTAAGTTAATCAAACTTCTTTTTGGGATAGATGGTTGAGAGACTGATTCAGCAAGATTTACTTGAGTGAGTTCTTCTAAATGTTCCAGAAAGTTTTCCAAAGGTTGCAGTTGATTAATTGATAAACATTCGCTTGACACTGACTTGGCAAAACCTAACAGCGTCGCCTCTCGCAATGATGGACTGATTTGCACAGCTAAATAACCAATTCTGTCTGACTGTACTTCCAAGGGAATATTAATCAATTCTGAACCTTCTAAAACTGGACGACACTCCAATTTTCCCAAATTTTTCAGCGATAAATCAGCTACATCCATCAGAACTCGTTGTACTGAATCCCAGCTATCACTACCTTCCAAATCTGTCTCAAATCCCATGCATTGTAGATATGAATTCACAAAGGATACAGCTAAGGTATTGAGACGAACTTGTTCGCCTTTCTTTGGCGTGGCTTGCTTTTGACATAGCTGTTCTGCAAGCCGCCGAGCATTTGGAGATATTGGCCCTGTAAACTTGAAAGGAATTGTCATATTACCCATAATTTTTACCTGCTACTTACAAGTAATTCCGGATGTAAGGGGCAAACTTTTTTACACTTCTTTGGTAAAACTGATGTAATGATGTAATTCCAATGCCCCATTCTGCCGAGATGTCTTTCCAGGAAACACCAGAATATCTTCTTCTGGCTATTGCTTGAAAATTTGCTTCTGGATGACCTTTTATATGTTCCTTGCTAAAAAGTTTTTCTGGGTCAGATTCTATACATTCTATGACTTCTTCATAGAGAGATATAGATTCAGATGATGGTATATTTTCTAGATTGAATTTTTCGAGATTTGTTTCCTGAACTTGCCCGACAATTTTCGGAATCGCTTCCGGAAAAAAGCGTTTTGTGAGTAATACATTCACCCAGGTCAAAACTGAACCGCGTTCCGAATCATATTTTTTAATATTGTCATCTTCACAAAGATAGAAAAATAAGTTTTGTACTGCCTCTTCATAAATATCTTCATAAAGAAGTTGAAATTGACCACTATAGGGACGGCAAAGTTTACCTGATTGCCAAATGGCATTGAGAAGCTTTGTTAAAGCTATCTGACGTTCTTTACTCGCATGGGGATATCGTTGAGCAAAGAGCGCTAAGTCTCTGTGTTGTGTATCTAGGTTTGTCGAGTCTGTTGTCATCTCAAGCCTCGAATATCATCGAAGTGAGTGGGGAACTTCTATATCTCTCTGGTTGTATGCGCGAATTTTACACAAATATTTGACGATTGTTACAAAACTTTTTATTCATGGTTCATGGTTCATAGTTCATGGTTCATAGTTCATAGTTCATGGTTCATGACTATTAACCATTAACTATTAACCATTAACCATGAACTTTGTAAACATTTGTAACAAGTTGTGGAATTCGTGGACTTTTTAATCCGAGAGATAAGCACAGGGAGCAAGCAGAATTTTGGCATGAAAACTCAAATGTTCAATTTTTACTATCAAGCATGTTTGCTCAAAGCATAAATGAGGTGCTTTTGCAACAAATAATCTACCAAAAGAACCAACAAAAGTTATGAAAATTGCGCAAATAGCCACTTTGTGGGAACGAGTTCCACCTTCAACTTATGGAGGTATTGAACTGGTTGTCAGTCTCTTGAGTGATGAACTTGTACGCCGAGGTCATGAGGTAACATTGTTTGCTTCTGGTGATTCCCAAACTCTGGCTCGGTTAGAGGCGGTTTATCCTCATGCATTGCGCTTGGATGCAAATATCAAAGAGCATTTTATGTACAATCTACTTGAAACCAGCCAAGTCTATCAACAAGCAGCAAAATTCGATATTATTCACTCCCATGTAGGAGCTTGGGCATTGCCTTTAGCAAATCTGGTTTCAACTCCGACAGTGCATACTCTGCATGGCAAGTTTACCAGTGATAACAGCCCATTATTTTCCTTTCACCGATCGCAACCATATATAAGCATTAGTAATGCACAGCGTCAAGTAGACCTGAATTACATTAGCACCGTTTATAACGGTATTAATCTCAACGATTACCCTTTTATACCCAAACCACAAGAACCGCCTTATCTAGCATTTTTAGGACGCTTTTCTCCCGAAAAAGGGCCACAACATGCGATCGCTATTGCCAAATTAACAGGTTGGCGCTTGAAAATGGCGGGAAAGGTGGATGTTGTAGATACCGAGTTTTTTGAGAAAGAAATTGCTCCTTACATTGACGGTAAGCAAATAGAATTCCTTGGAGAAGCTAATCACGAACAGAAAGCTGAATTATTGGGGAATGCATCTGTTACTCTCTTCCCTATTACTTGGTGTGAACCCTTTGGATTGGTAATGATTGAATCAATGGCAACTGGTACACCTGTGATTGGTATGAATATGGGTTCTGTACCAGAGGTTATTGCTCACGGTAAAACTGGTTTTGTCTGCCAAAACTATGAAGAAATGGCAGTAATGATTCCTGCTGCTTTGCAACTCAATCGTCGAACTTGTCGAGAATACGTTGAAAAGATGTTTAGTGTTACCCAGATGGTTGATGGGTATGAAGCGGTCTATGAAAAAATCATTCAAGACCACATAGATAAGAATAGGCAGAGTCATACTGCCAAAACATTAGCTTTACCCAGATGGTTAATGGGTGCAACGGGGTCTATAAAATAATCATCCAAAACCACAAAGGTTTAATTCGTGGATTTTAACTAACAGCTTTGTTCAAAGGATAACATTAGTATGAGCATGAGAGCTAACAGTTGCTATTGTTGCGGTAATTCCCTCCTGCGTCATGTTCGTCATGGTAAAGTTTACTGGTTTTGTAAATCCTGCTGGCAAGAAGTTCCTTTGTTAAGTGTTTATCGCCTGCCTAGTCGTCCTATGTCATAAACTCTGATGGGTTGCAAGATTCCCGACTTCTTCAAAAAGTCGGGAATCTGATCAGCCGTAACTTTGTATAACTAATGACATGAATTATTAGGCACAGAGAGTTAAGACATTGTTGGGTGTGAGGACTTTTTTGATTTGTTCAATCAAATCTAGCTGATTACTTATGCTACACAACAACTGGAAATCGTTTGTTTTCATCCCCGCTTTCAAAATCCGAAGCTTTCAACATTTTGATAAACTTTTGTTAAGGGAAAGGGGAAGTGGGAGAAGCCATTTACCAAACAGTAGACAAAATCAGCGATTAAGGAAATAAGCGATCGCACATAATCTAATTGCATCGCCAAGTTTTGATCATCCAAACCTAACAACAGCCTAACAATCTGCCTTACGTTCCTCACCTACTTTGCTTACACAGTATAAAGTAGGTGTGGATGGTTCAAAATATAGAGGCAAAACCAGTATGGCAACTTACCAACCCGAAAAAGACACGGTTGCAACCGAATCTATATCAAGCGGCGAAATCGTAGATGAAATGCTAACAAACACTGCTACCATCAACCATGTGGAAGTGATTGAAAATGTCATCAACACTCTGGAACAAAATGACAGCGCGATGGTTAGCCAACCTCCAGAAGGTGGATATTTGTGGAAGTTTAACTATGGTACTGTGCAAGTATTTGTCCAACTAACTGGGACAACCGATGAAGATACTATCACTATATGGTCTTTGGTGCTGAAGTTACCTGCTAAAGATGAACCCAGGTTAATGCGGCAGTTGTTAGAGATGAATTGCTCTAGCACGTTTGAATCTCGTTTTGGCATTATAGAAAATCAGGTGGTTGTAATAGCTATACGTACCTTGGCGGAATTGTCAGCAGGCGAAGTATCCCGGTTAATTACTGTTGTAGCAACTATCGCCGATAGCAACGACGAAGCTTTACAATCAGAATTTGGTGCTGCTTGACAAATCGCTACACTTAAGTTAGGAGTTAGGAGTTAGGAGTTAGGAGTTATGAGTTATTAGTTATCATCTTTCTGTTATCTAAAGTTTTGGCGTTGCTGATTATTCGTTATGAATTTATCTCACGCAAAGCCAAGCCAGCGCGTTGCGGTGAGTCCAGCGCTCTCCGGAGGGTTTCCCTCCGCAGGCGACTGGTGAGACCAGTCCTGAAGGCGGGTTTCCCGCGCCCTGGGAACTGGCGAACCCGAAGGGCGAACCCGGAGGGGGGTTTCCCCCGTTGTAGCGACTGGCGCGCAAAGCCGCAAAGAGTAAGAGTAACGCCAAAGTTTTTAATTCAAAACTCCTAACTCCTAATTCCTAACTCCTAACTCCTAACTCCTAACTCTTGAATTCTCAAATTTGGCGACTAATTCCTTTATTAGAAGCGTCTGGCGACGTACAGATGGCTATTGACCGTTGGTTGCTAGAACAGCACCTTTCGGGACAGCATCCTCCAAGTTTGCGGTTTTATACTTGGTCGCCACCCGCTATTTCTCTTGGCTATCACCAGCACAAATATCCGGAACATTGGCAGCATCTTGTTTGGCAAGGTCAGAAATTAGATTTGGTGCGGCGTCCAACGGGTGGACGAGCAGTGTTGCACCAAGGTGATTTAACTTATGCTATTGTCACATCTGGACTAAGTGGTAGTCGGGTGGAAGCTTACCAAAAAATTTGCGAGTTTTTGATTAAAGGGTGGCGATCGCTTGGCGTAAATTTGCACTACGGTACTGCTGGACGAGGCTACATCCACAATCCTAATTGTTTTGGCACTGCGACTGGTGCAGATTTAGTTACAACAGATGGTTGTAAACTCATTGGTAGCGCCCAATTGCGACGCGGTAATGCTATTTTGCAACATGGTTCTATGCGTTTACAACCGAGTGCAGAGTTGTTTGCTGAAGTATTTGGTGCTGAGTCATTTTCTGCTGTGCAGCTTCCTGAAAATTTCTGTCTTGAAAAGATTATTGCAGCTTTGATTGCTGCTGCGAGTGATTGTTTTGATATTCAGTTAGTCGTGCAACCGCTTTCTGAGGATGAGTGGAAAGTTATTTTGGCGCTACCTTCTTTGTTTTGAGCAGCTTAACTGCACCCCACCCCTTAATCCCCTCCCCGCTTGCGGGGAGGGGAAGTGAAGCGTAGCTTTACCGGGGTGGGGTTCTTGGGGAATGATAAGTGATTAAGCGGACTTGATATTAATATTGACAGCAGCAGCCTCTTTCAAATAACCTGCGGCAATACATTCCTCAATTACTTCTTGGATAAACAGCCAGAGTTCCGGCGCACCTACTTCTACTGGGGCTATCCGCTTCATTACCTTGTCACGGGTAATACCATGAATGCGCCAAGTTCCGCCCTGAGTTTGCTGGTTATGCACCACAGGTTGTATACAGTCTAAAGCTGCGGCAAACTTAGCGGTAGGTGTTTCTCTGAGTTCAAACTCTTCCCACAAAGAAAGCAATTCAATTTCTTGATCGGCTGGTAAAATTCCAAATAGCCGTTTTGCTGCTTCCGCTTCTCTGTCAGCTTTACTACAGTTACCCTGCACATCATAGCAGAAGGTGTCACCCGCATCAATTTCGACTAAATCGTGAATTAGCAGCATTTTGATAGTACGTAATATATCAACTCCTTGGGGAGCATATTCCGCTAAAATCATTGCCATTATCGCAAGATGCCAGGAATGTTCTGCACTGTTTTCTTGACGTGAACTATCAGTAAGCAAAGTTTGGCGCAGAATTTGCTTTAGCTTGTCAACTAAAGAAGCAAGGAGTCCCACACCATAATCTTTGATTTGGTGTCGGGAGG
>JBHYDF010000076.1:0-33461 GCA_051861145.1 Nostocaceae cyanobacterium | reverse complement strand
ATTAGTCATTAGTCATTAGTCATTAGTCATTAGTCATTAGTCATTAGTCATTAGACAAATGACAAAGGACAAAGGACAAATAACAAAGGACAAAGGACAAATGACAAATGACAAAGGACTATTTGCTGGGATAGGCTCCTGACTCTACTTTGAATGTTTGAATTTTACCGTCTCGGTTGACTTCAATTTGGAGAATGTCTCCTACACTGCTGGACTCTACCAGTTTCTGTACTTGGGCTGCGGTTTTAACTGGTTTGCCGTTGACTTTTTGAATTACATCTCCAGGAAGCAGTCCTGCGCGCTGTGCTGGTGATTTTTCTAAGACTCCTCTAATGGCAACACCAGTATTTTGCTTGATGTTAAGGCTGTTTTCTTGATTAATTTGCTCTTTTTTGGTAGGAGAAAGGTCTACCATTTCAATCCCTAAGAAGGGATGTTCTACACGCCCTTTAGTAAACAATTCTTTTGCAATACGGGCAGCAGTTTCAATGGGGATGGCAAAGCCAAGTCCTTGAGCATCAGCGCGAATAGCAGTATTTACGCCAATTACTTCGCCTTGGGCATTTAATAAAGGCCCGCCAGAGTTACCAGGATTAATCGCAGCATCGGTTTGAATAAAGCTGACTCGCTTATCTGGTACACCTACTTGGGCGCTGGTGCGATCTGTAGCGCTGATGATGCCAATAGTAACCGTATTGTCTAAACCCAAAGGATTACCAATTGCGATCGCCCATTCTCCGGGTATTAAATTTTGGGTAGTGCCCAATTTAACTATAGGTAATTTATTGGCGGGAATTTTCACTACCGCCACATCAGTCATAGGATCAGATCCCAGTACCTTACCCTCAAAAGTACGACCATCCTTGAGGGTAACTTGTACTGTATCCGTGTTTGCTACCACGTGAGCGTTAGTGAGAATTTCTCCATCTGAATCCAAAATAAATCCAGAACCCGTACCACGCTCAATCTTCTCTTGCGGAATTGGTTGTTCATTTTCTCCGAAAAATCTACGCAAGAGGGGATTTTTAAAAGCTTCAGAAATCGGATTTGCTACTTTGCGCGTTGCATTAATGCGTACTACCGCAGGTCCAGTTTTTTGTACAGCGCCAGCAATAAAATTGACATTATCACCTACCGTAGCTGGAATATTTCCCCTAAAAGAACTGGGAACTACGGGATCTCGCGCTACACCCACAGTTACATTTTTTAATTCCTGAAACGTGCGTCTTTGTGGTAAATAGGGAATGGCTAATAATACTGCACTACCGCCGAATACGCCGCCGCTCACCACTAAGCAAAAATAAATAGCTAATTGTTTCCAAGATAATCTCATAAGAACCTCACGGGAAGTTCGTAAACCCTGTACCTAATGCTAGGTAGGAGAACGACGCGGCATTTAAGCGTCGTAGATAGTGCAGGGTTTTTAGTGTTATCAGCCAGGAACCCTACAAAACCTGTATTTACATACCTACCTTTAGAAAACCGCCCTATCTTGGACATCTTTACCAAAGACCGCTAGAAGAATTATAAACAACTGTTACATATGTAACATCTTGCCAGCTACTACGTCTAAACGGTTAAGTCATAGGATTTTGGATTTTGGATTTTGGTGAGGCAGCGCGGTCTTGGGGGTTTCCCCCATGAGCGACTGCCGAACCCGAAGGGATTTTGGATTAGTCATTAGTCATTAGTCAATAGTTTTTAACAATGCCCAATGCCCAATGCCCAATGCCCAATGACAGCAATGCAGTTAGTTGCTAATTTCTAAGTGTAGTCAAGTTAGAGACAAGTGAATAAACTAATTTGATAGAAAAAGCATTCTTCGTTTTAGATTTTGGATTCAACAATGGAAAATAGGGGTTAAGGATATAGAGACGAGAAATAAAAAATAGGAGAAATGACCCTAGGCACAGACGTTTTGTGTCCTTAGCAGTTCCCCAAAAATAAAATTTACTTTCGCCTGGTGTTGTATACATGAAATCTCGCGATCGCTCACTATTTTTTTGTGGTTTAGTCAGTGTCCTAGGACTAGTATCCACACACCCTAACCCCTCACTAGCACAAACATCCGGCGCAAATTGCCCAACACCAGCCCTAGAACGTTTTCTGCGGCATCAAGTCGCTCGTGGTGAAACCTTAGATAGTATCGCCCAGCGCTATAATATTATGCCAACAACTATTATCAACATGAATCCGGGTTTAAAAAACCGTAGAGTTGCTGTAGGTAGCGAAATTATCATCCCTCCCTATGATGGCATTGTTGTAGAAGTCGCTCGCGGTCAAACCTGGAAACAACTAGCGGCAAAATATAACGTTCGTTCCGATGTACTATTTGAATTAAATGGCTGTCAACCACCATCCCAAATAGCATTTATTCCAGCAGGGAAAAAAGCGCCAAATCGTGCTAGCGCCCCTACTTCTTCAACTCAGAATGGCAATTCTCAAAATATAACAGGGTATCCCTTACCACAAGTTGCACAAGTAGGATTTCCCTATGGTTGGCAAATCAATCCTAAGAATGGTGAAGTTTTCTTTCATAGCGGTATAGATTTATTAGCTCCTACGGGAACATCAGTAAATGCGATCGCGCCAGGGACAGTAGTCTTTGCAGGACAGCAAGGTTCTTATGGTAACTTGGTAATAATAAATCACGACAATGAACAACAAAGCCGCTATGGCCATTTAGAAAATATAAAAGTGAAAGTTGGTCAGCAAGTAAAACAGGGAGACTCACTAGGAACCGTCGGTACAACTGGACAACCAACCATAAATCAACCCCATCTCCATTTTGAAATACGTGCTAGCTCATCCTTGGGTTGGGCTGCGAAAGATCCAAGAGAACATCTTCAGAAATAAGGCTTATTCTCAACGCAGAGTCCCGCAAAAAACCTCTGCGGGACTCTGCGCTTACCTCTGCGTCCCTCTGCGTTAAAAAACAGATTCCGTAGATTTTACGACATTCATTCCTGCCTTTGCAAATCGTTCAAATGCCGCATCTGCTGCTTCTGTATAGTCCACAACTCCATTTACAACAACCGGAGAAGTGCAATCCTCCAAAAGATAGATTTTTTTAGCCATATTGACATCTATCTGTTGAATTTCTGTTAATAAATCATCAATACTCCAAGCGACACAATGACTTTTTGCTTGTCCAGCAATGATAACAGCATCAAATTCTAAAAGTTGTTGAATTAGGCGAGTATTCTTTTCGGAAATTTGGCGTTTATCAAAAGTATCCAAAACTTCTGGACGTAAAATAGAATAATTTTCTGTTAAAGGATTATTGCCTTTAATTTCAAATTGGGTTTGGCTATCACGTGCAATGCAGTGGAAAAATATCGCTTCTTCTACAGCAGAAACCAAAGCATGACCGATACCACCCAGCATAGAATGATAAGGCCAAATTGTAAGAGGATATTTGCCATTTTGAGTGAGTTGTTTAACGTAGTGATAGGCGTGTTTTTCTAGAAATTTATAATCGTAGCCAAGACTAAAAGCAACACTAGGATTAACTTTCCAAATACCTTTTTCGATATCTTCTGGCGTGAGGTTGGTAGCAGAGGGTGTGGGGTGTTCACCTGCGGCGTTTATCCAAAAAATCGGATGGAAAATTTGCATCGCCGTGTGAGTGTCCATCGTCGGTACAATTTTGGTAATTGTTCCTAAATAGCGATAGATGAATTCACACAATCTGACGTTATCATCCACCGCACCAGTACCGGATTTTCCACCAACAAATAATTCAAATTCGGGGATGCAGAAGGTGTTTTGTACGTCAATTAATAGTAAGCAAATGCGGGTTTTGTCTTCAGATGCGGGTTTGATATCGTGTTTTTTGGTCCATGCTTGTGCTTCTGCGGCGCGTTGTTGGTAAGGTACGCGCCAAACTGCGCCGACTGTTTCGGGGTTAAAGTGCGGGGGAATGGGTAGTTGGGTTGTTGTTTGGGTGTTCATGATTTAATTTCCTTCTACTATGTTTCACTTACATTAAATGAAAATTTAAACAAGAAGTAAATTTCGTATTAGGTATTATTTATATTATTTTATTCAGATTCTCTATATAAATCTTGCCCGGAAATAAATTTCGGGCTAATAGCTTAAGTCCGTTGAAACGGACTATTTAATTTAAACCCGTTTTGAACGGGTTTTAGCTTTAAGCCTGAAATTTATTTCAAGGATTATATCGGTTAAAATATCGCTCAACCCAACCTATTCCTCACTCAAACTTCTCAACATTCTCAACCTTCCATCTAACCAATCATCATCAAACCACCCATACGGCAAAACATCACCAACTGCATTTGTATTAATTCCCATTACCCAAATATGAGCAGCTTTCACAAACACAGGAATTGCCGCTAATTCCACTTCACTCAATTTACGAATTGCCTGATATCCCTCAATAAAACTATTTCTCACTTCAACATCTATCTTCATCCTAATCGCAACGTGCAAAAATTTACCGATCTCAAACGCACGCCAACCATAACCGCATTGGTCAAAATCAAATAAAGTTGGCTCATTATATTCATTAAAATGAGCATTCCCAGAATGCACATCACCAACACAAATTCCATAAACTGGCACTGACAAAGGTAGATTAAATTCTTCTAACTTTATTTTGATTTTCTCTACCTCTTCTTGCAAATAATCAATATCACTTTCTCGGTGATTGTACAAAAATCTAATAGCCTTCATTGCCCAATCTAGCAAGTATTCACTGTTTAATACAGGACGGCTAAAACTACTTTGAAAACCATCTAGCGAGGTGTGAATTTTTGCCAGCGCTTCTCCCAAAATATAACTTTGTCTGACATCCAGCTTTTCATTAACTGCACGTCCCGGCGCGTAAGAAAATACAGCCACATAGCGCATTCCTTCTGGTGCAGTAATTTCTGTTGTTAAACCTCCGTCTTTTCTACGAATGGGATAGGCAACTGGTTGCATTTCTGCATGAAGAAACATTAAGACTTCTAATTCAAAATCTATCTCTTCCTTATTTCTCCACCCACGCCGATAAACCCGTAAAATATACTTTTCTGCCTCTGCTTCTACTAAATACGTATCATTCAGACCCCGTTTGTATAGTTTGCAGCTAACTGGTGTATTAATTGAATACTCGCACAGAACAGTATCAATTAAAGCCACACCGTCAGGAATGGAATGAATGACAAAGATGAAAGGTTGGCGCATAAATTCATAGCCGCGACAAATGGGATTTATAGCTAAATATTGATAGCTGAGAAAAATAGCGATCGCACCTCACCCAAATCATTAAAATTGCATATTTTCAGCATTAAGGAAAAGCTGTCAATCTCACTTACTCTCTTCTCTTCTTTCACAGCCTCCTTTTTTTGCTACTTATTTACACAAAAAAGCACTAACTATGGCAATCTGGGAAACAGAGCGTTTTCAATCAGATATTTTAGCTACAGCAAAATTACCTAAAAGGTTATGCAAACTCTACCCATACCCACAACTGCAAATGCGCTAGACAGTCAACCAACTTTTGACACAACCATCAAACGGCGCAAAACCCGTCCCGTGAAAGTTGGAAATGTAACCATTGGCGGAAGTTGTCCCGTAGTGGTGCAGTCAATGATTAACGAAGACACTCTTGATATTGATGGTTCTGTGGCGGCAATTCGTCGTCTGCATGAAATAGGCTGCGAAATTGTTCGTGTTACCGTGCCAAGTATGGCTCATGCCAGAGCATTGGCAGAAATTAAACAAAAGTTAATAAAATCATATCAAGATGTGCCTATAGTTGCTGACGTGCATCACAATGGCATGAAAATTGCTTTGGAAGTTGCCAAGCATATAGAGAAAGTACGGATTAATCCGGGATTGTATGTGTTTGAAAAACCAAACACGAACAGAACCGAATATACTCAAGCCGAATTTGATGAAATCGGTGAAAAAATCCGCGAAACTCTAGAACCATTGGTAATTTCCTTGCGCGATCAAGGCAAAGCCATGCGAATCGGGGTAAATCATGGTTCCTTAGCCGAAAGAATGCTGTTTACCTACGGCGACACTCCGGAAGGAATGGTGCAATCTGCCCTAGAATTCATTCGTATTTGTGAATCTTTAGACTTCCGTAACATAGTAATTTCCCTGAAAGCTTCGCGTGTACCGGTGATGGTAGCCGCTTATCGTCTGATGGTACAGCGGATGGATGAAAATGGTATGGACTACCCCCTACATTTGGGTGTTACAGAAGCAGGAGATGGCGAATACGGACGGATAAAATCTACCGCTGGTATTGCCACCTTGCTAGCTGATGGTATTGGCGATACAATTCGGGTGTCGCTGACTGAACCTCCAGAAAAAGAGATACCCGTCTGCTACAGCATTCTGCAAGCTTTAGGATTGCGGAAAACTATGGTTGAGTACGTCGCTTGTCCTTCCTGCGGACGTACTTTGTTTAACTTAGAAGAAGTGCTGCACAAAGTCCGGGAAGCAACCAAACACCTAACTGGACTTGACATAGCAGTTATGGGCTGCATTGTCAATGGACCGGGAGAAATGGCGGATGCTGACTATGGTTATGTCGGCAAGACACCTGGTTATATTTCTCTCTACAGAGGTAGAGAAGAAATCAAAAAAGTTCCAGAAGAAAAAGGTGTAGAGGAGTTGATTAACCTGATTAAAGCAGACGGACGCTGGGTAGAACCATAAAGTAATTTTGGATTTTGGATTTTGGATTTTGGATTAATCTAAAATCCAAAATCTAAAATCCAAAATCTAAAATCCCCCTAATCCCTAAATTTTGTATCTGCAACCACTAACATCCCCGGATTGGCAAGTACTTTTTGGAAATAACAAAATATGCTCGGTCTCTACAGTAGTAGCTTGTGCTAGATTGAGCATACTGATATACTTTTGTCCCTCTGGCGTAGCTGTAATTATGGTGATTACAAGAAGTGGACTTGTTTTGGGTGCTACGGCGGTAACGCTTTCTACAATCGCGTTTACTAGCCTTGGCATTCATTCGCAAGGACAGGCTTTATTTAAAGAAAGTCCTAAAGAGTTAGTAGATGAAGTTTGGCAAGTTATTCAACGTCAATACGTAGACGCTACTTTTAATCAGGTAGATTGGCAAGCTGTTCGCAAGCAGTACTTAAACAAGTCCTACAGCAACAAGCAGGAAGCTTACAAATCCATCCGGGAAATGCTGAAAAAGCTAGAAGATCCATATACCCGGTTTATGGATCCAGAGGAATTCAAAAATATGCAAGTGGATACCTCTGGAGAATTAACAGGTATCGGTATTCAAATTGGTCTGGATGAGAAAACGAAAAAGCTGACTGTTATCGCCCCCATTGAAGATACTCCTGCTGATAAGGCTGGTATTCTCTCAAAAGATATTATTACCAAAATTAACGGAAAAAGCACAGAGGGGATGGATACTAACGAAGCAGTATCCCTGATCCGAGGTGAACCAGGAACCCCAGTCAACCTAACAATTGAGCGGAATGGTCAGCCAAAAGAATTTAAAATTACACGGGCAAGAATTGAAATTCATCCCGTAGAGTATTCGCTAAAACAAACTAAGGCCGGTAATATTGGCTATATTCGCCTCAAGCAGTTCAGCGCTAATGCTAGCAAAGAAATGCGAGATGCAATTAAAAATTTAGAAAGCAAACAAGTAGCTGGATATATCCTAGATTTACGAAATAATCCCGGCGGTTTATTGTTCTCCAGCATAGAAATTGCCCGAATGTGGATGGATAAAGGCACAATTGTTTCTACTATCGACCGTGGAGGCTTGGCTGAACAGGAAGTGGCAAACGGACGCGCCTTGACAGACAAACCGTTAGTAATATTGGTAGATAAAGGTAGCGCCAGTGCCAGTGAAATTCTCTCTGGTGCCTTGCAGGACAATAAACGTGCTGTTTTAGTGGGTAGTCAGACCTTTGGTAAGGGGTTAGTACAATCAGTGCGTCCCTTAGATGATGGATCTGGATTAGCAGTGACAATTGCTAAGTACCATACCCCCAATGGTAAAGACATTAACAAGCACGGGATTAGTCCAAATATAGCGGTGGAATTGTCCGATAAGCAGCGACAAGACCTTTGGATTCATGAACGCGATAAGCTTGGCACCCAAGCAGATCAGCAATTCGCTAAAGGTGTGGAAGTGCTAGGCAAAAAAATTGCTGAGGCAAGGACAAGGGCAGGAAAGTAAAGAGTTAGGAGTTATGAGTTAGGAGTTATGAGTTAGGAGTTATGAGAAGGTTTTGAATTTAAAAATTCAAAAATTCAATTTCTAACTCCTCACTCTTAACTCCTAACTCCTAACTTTTAACTTAAACTGGTTGGCATTTACCCGCCCTAATCAATCCGACACGACGAGCGATCGCTTCTGTTTGTGAATCAAAAGGCCCCCACTTTTCTGTTATCTCTGCATTCTCATCCCCAGTCGCTTCATTGCTGGAAACTATTTCACAATTCCCCGTAGGACGCTTGACAATATACCAATTTTGTGTATCATCCATAGTTGAGATAAAAATTACTGCTTATTCGCCCCTTATTTCCTAATCCGCTCAAGTTCTTCTCGTAAAACTCGCCTTAGCGTTTCCTCCAGTGGCTCACGACGCTGCTGAATGTATTGGTGCAGCACATCATTAATTAATGTCTGATAGTTTCCCCCACCTGCCAAGTGGACTTGTTCACGAAACCATGCCAGCACATCATCATCTAATCGAATTGTAATGCGGGTCTTCCCTGGCGGTACTGGCTCTATCGCCCCTCGCTTACCTTGGCTAAAATCATACTCATCTTCCATCAGTTATTCCTCTTCATACTGCTTTTGCTCACGCCGTGTGGCTTTGCGAGCAGAAATCAAGCGGATCTCATCGCCACGCCACGTGTAAACAACAACCAGAATTCGACCGAAGGCATCCACACCAATTGTGATAAATCGCTCTTCATCATAACGCTCATCCGGGATAGTGATTGCTAGGTCGTCTGCAAAGACCGATACCGCATCAGCAAAGTCAATGCCATGCTTGCGCAGATTGGCTGCTGCCTTTTCGCCGTCCCACTGATATGTCATCTAATATTATTGTATGCATATTTGTACATACTATCAAAGTGCGATACGCGAAGCGTTAAGCAGTCTTGCTTATCGCTTGTTTGTAGTGAGTATGTCATAGTAGCTGCGATCGCATCCCACCGCAAAGGGCGCAAAGGACAAGAAGAAATAAGAGTTTCACGTCGTAGGGGTAATTCATGAATTGCCCCTACTCGTGTACCTCATTCAAACGAAAAGCGCTATGAGATTAATCCAAAATTACTTGCCATTGCCGTTACCACCACTACTATTACTAGTAGCAATGATACGTTCAGCAAGTTTATCAGGCACTTCTTGGAGATGGTCAAACTCCCAGTGGAAAGAACCAACGCCTAAAGTCTGCGATCGCAATTCGACAATAAAATTGTGCATCTCGGCTTGAGGCAAATAAGCTGTCAGGCTATCCCAACCTTGCCAGTCATGTATGGCTTCATAACCCAAAATTTGCCCCCGTCTACCAGTCACTAACTGCATTACTTTAGAAGTAAATTCGCTAGGAGTAGACACAAGCACGCGGATAATTGGTTCTAGGAGGGTGGGTTGACACTGGGACATACCCGTTTGCATTGCCAAACGCGCAGCTTGCTTAAACGCTTGTTCGGAACTATCAACGCTGTGATAGGAACCATTCGTCAGTGTTACCGCCACATCGACCACAGGATAACCCAACGGGCCATGTGCTAAAAATTCCCGTACGCCCATTTCTACGCCGGGAATGTACTGTTTGGGAACCACGCCACCAACGATAGTTTCCTTAAAATTAAAACCTTCGCCACGTGACAAAGGTTTGATGTCAAGATAAACATCACCAAACTGACCATGACCGCCGCTTTGGTGCTTGTAGCGCCCGTGAATCGATGAAGCTTGTTTGCGGATGGTTTCTTTGTAAGGCACTTGCGGTAAGTGCGTTGTCATTGGCAGATTATACTTGCGACGTAGGCGATCTAGCGCCACTTGTAAATGAATCTCGCCTTGACCCCAAAGAATAACTTCGTGAGTGTCGCCGTGTTGTTCCCAAGCCAGAGACGGGTCTTCTTCTAACAACTTGGTAATCGCACCACTCAGCTTAACTTCATCGTTGCGCTTTTCGGGAGTAATCGCAAGGGCGTAAACTGGTTCTAATTGTTCGGCTTTAGCCAATCCTATCGCCGATTGCTGGTCTGTAGAGAGTGTATCGCCAGTCTTGATACCTTCCATCCGGCTCAAAACGACAATTTCCCCAGCACCAGCTACATTAACAGACTGTTGTTGTTGCCCCATGAGGCGGTAAATACCACCAGCGCGAACCCCGTTGAGGACTATGCCATCGGTTAATTTACCTTGCCAAACGCGCACTAAGGAGAGTTTGCCACCTTGAGGAGTGTAGTAAGTTTTTAGCACCTGCGCTAAGGTTGCACCGTCTTTTTGCTTACTCAAGCGACGTTCGGCTGTGGTTTCTGGATCAGGGGCTTCTCGTAACAGGGCTTCTAGGAGAGGTCTAACACCATAATCTTGTTCCGCAACACCAAAGAAGACGGGTACCACCAAATCTGCCCCTAATTCCATTTTTAAATCTTTGAGGATTTCCTCTTGCGGTGGTTCGATGTCTTCTAAAAGTTCTTCTAGTAAATGGTCGTCAAAATTTGCTAAAGCTTCGAGCATTTCCGCTCTAGCAATGTGTTCTTCTTCTTTAAGTTCTTCGGGAAACGGGACGGCATCAGCAGGCGCACCCGTATGGTAATGGTATGCTTGTTCGGTTACTAAGTCAATAAAGCCAATTAGCTGTTCCCCTCCCATGATTGGATATTGGTGCGCTACCAGGGGACGACTAGAAACAGCTTTAAGGGCGTGGAGTGTTTCTAAAACATGGATATTTGCCCGATCCATTTTGTTAACAAAGACGATGTGGGGAATTTCCCAATCGTCAAGGAATTTAAACAGAGGGGCGAGGGTAAGGACGCGATCGTTGATGGGTTCACAAACAACAATTGCCGCATCCACTCCGATTAGGGCGTTGTACGTTTCTTGAGCAAATTCTACACTTCCAGGACAATCAATAAAAGTGAAGCGAGTGCCGTTGTAGTCAGTGCTAGCAGTGCTAACTTCTACACTCATTTGGCGATCGCGTGCTTCAGCTACACTATCTCCCACGGTGTTGCCTTCCTTGACACTACCCTTGCGGGAAATAGCTCCTGTCACAAATAACAGGCTTTCCAGTAACGTAGTTTTTCCACTTAAATAAGGACCGACAATTGCTACATTTCGTGAACCCGAATTGACTTTTTCACTCATAAAACCTCCCTTGCGGTAAGCCACACTTAGCCGCGTTATCCTTGTGTTATGCAGGGATTAAAACGGTGTGTTTAGGAAATTATCCCGTCTTTAATTTGACATTAACTCGCCTTTAACCAAGCAGTAAAAAATCGTATTTTGTTGTAAGATTCAAGTCCATAAAAGTAAAATTTTTCAAACTTGGATATATAAATTTAAACTTTGATGAATAGATTGCAAATATAACCAAATATTTGTAAAGGTAACGTTACTAAAAAAATTGCGAGATGTAAAATTTATGCGATTTATGCGACAATCACTCTACAAATATCGTCTGGCTGGATTGGTAAGTTTGATGTTGGTGGGAAGCAGCATTTTCTTCTCTTCTGGTTCCCATGCACTTCCCCCCTCTACCGAATTAGCGCAGCAAAATTCTAGTAGAACCGCCACAGACTACTTGAACACAGGATTACAAGCGATTCAGGCTGGAAGAGTAGAAGATGCGATCGCTGCCTTTCGCCAAGCTACCCAGTTAGATCCCAACCTAGCGCCAGCCCACTATAATTTGGGTTTAGCGCTGCGACAAACCGGACAATTACAACCAGCAGCCGATGCATTTTACCGCGCCACCCAAGCCGATCCCAAATTTGCCCTCGCCTATGCTAATTTAGGTGGAGCTTTGTTGGAAGGAAATAATTTGCAACAAGCGAGTGACTACTTGCAAAGAGCCTTAGAAATAGATCCTAAACTAGGAGTGGCTCATTATAACTTGGGCTTAGTAAAAGAACAGCAACAAGATTGGGATAAAGCGATCGCATCTTTTAAAAAAGCAATGGAATATAGCAAAAATGCCCCAGAACCAGCCTACCATCTGGGGTTATGCTATCTCCAACAAGGCAAAACTGATAAAGCCAAAGATGCCTTTCGCAAAGCAGTAAAAATTAATCCCAAATATCCCGAGGCTCATTATAGTCTTGGCTCTCTTTTATTTAGCCAAGGTAAATTGCAAGATGCCTTAGTAGCGTTTAGAAACTCAGCCGAAGCTAATTCCAACTATCCCAACGCCTATTATGGTGCAGGGTTAGTATTTATGCAGTTACGTCAGTATGCAGATGCAGCACAAGTTTTACAATATGCGAGAGATTTATACAACGCTCAGAATAATCCCCAATGGGCAAGCAAAGCCGAACAATTGTTACAACAAGCCCAAAGTATGAATCTTCCGCGTTAAGGGATTAGGGGCTAGGGATTAGGGGCTAGGGGCTAGGGAAAAAGATATTTTTATACCTGGTAGTTAAGTAAAGATTATTGTAGGGGCAATTCATGAATTGCTCCTACTCTTCTCATTCAAATAAGAAACGTTTGAAAAGTTTTACTTATGTTTTTGGTAGTATGAAATACAAAACATATTAGAAGTAATTTTACTTATAGAAAATGACAGCAAAAAACTATACCCTACTTCTAAAGATAGAGATGTTAGTGGATAAAAAGTATAATAAATGACATTGAAAACTCTACCATCCACTCGCCAGGGTGATATATTGATTGTCGATGACCAGCCAGATAACTTGCTATTGTTATCTTCCATGCTGAAGATGCATGGGTATCAAGTCAGACAAGCTATAGATGGAAATCTAGCCTTAAGAACGGCGTTTCTCCAGCCGCCGGACATTATTCTTTTAGATATTATGATGCCAGGAATGGGGGGTTATGAAGTTTGTCAGCAATTAAAACAAAATCCTCGAACTCGTGATATTCCTGTCATTTTCTTGAGTTCATTAACTCAAAGCTTGGACAAAGTGAAAGCATTTGAAGTTGGCGGAGTAGACTATATTACCAAGCCGATTCAAATTGAAGAAGTTTTAGCAAGAATTCAACATCAACTGACAATTCGCGCTTTACAAACTCAACTCCAACAAAGAAATCAGGAATTAATCGAGCAAAATCACCAGCTACAAGCAGAAATCAGCATTCGTCAGCAAACCGAAGCTCAATTGCGACGTTCAGAAGCGCAATTACAACTAAGTAACCAGCAGTTAATACAGGTTATTAACGACTTAAAACGTACTCAAGCGCAGCTAGTGCAAAGTGAAAAAATGTCCAGTTTAGGACAGTTAGTTGCTGGCGTGGCTCATGAAATAAATAATCCCGTTAGCTTTATCTACGGCAACTTAGATTATGCTTCTCAGTACATGCAAGTGCTGCTGACAATTGTAAAACTCTACATTAAGCACTATCAAGAGCCGCACCCAGAAATTCTAGAAGAAATCCAAAATTGTGAACTTGACTTTTTAATTGAGGATTTTCCAAAAGTACTCACATCAATGAAAGTGGGAGCAGAGCGGATTAAAGATATTGTTTTATCAATGCGCTACTTTTCTCATTACGACCAAAACAAAACAAAAGAAGCTGATATTCATCAAGGACTGGATAGTACTTTGATGCTGTTACAAAATCGTCTGAAAACACAAAAAAAACGAACAGCAATTGAGGTAAAGCAAGACTACGGAGAAATTCCCTTAGTTGAATGCTATCCAGGCGAACTTAATCAAGTGTTTATGAATCTCTTGAGCAATGCAATTGATGCTTTGGAAGAAAAGCTAAAAGTTGCTGATGCTACTTTCCAACCAACTATCAAAATTAGTACAATACTAATAGAAAAAAGCCAAGATTTTCATTTTAAATCAGTTGAAATTAGGATTAGTGATAATGGTTTTGGTATTCCCTTCCATTTTCAAAGCCGTATCTTCGATCCGTTTTTTACCACAAAAACTGTAGGAAAAGGTACAGGATTAGGGTTATCTATAAGCTACTCTATCATTGTCGAGCGACATAAAGGACAATTACAGTGTTACTCAGAACTAGGACAAGGAACTGAACTAGTAATTAGACTTCCAATTAACGAGCCACTGCTAATTCCTTCTTTTGAGACAGCCTCTTCACCGGAAGACACAATGTAGAAGCATAAAAATTTGCTGGTTCAAAAAACATAGTAAAACACCGAATAATTGTTGCAAAGCTTACAGAAAATCAATTATTAATTTCCTTGGGGCGCACTTTGCACAAGAATCAATCAGAATAAAAGTGTTGGGTAAACTGGCTGGTGTGGTCACAACTTGTCCCAATAGAAATAAATGGAAACATTCATGAAGAAGCGCCCCAAGAGTCAATTTTTGTTAGGCGATCGCTGGCTGAATCGAAATTCAATAGTCCGCAACATGGAGGCTTTCTGTGACCTAATTGTGATAATCCTCTGTGTGAGTTTATTCGCTCTCATGGTTATACAGTTGTGGGGGATATTTGTTGCCCTCACGCAGTCACTAGACTATAAACAAGTGACAGCAAAAATACTATTCATCTTGATTTTGGTCGAATTATTTCGACTATTAATGGTCTATTTGCAAGAACACAGTATTGCTGTTGGCGTGGCGGTTGAAGTAACAATAGTATCAGTACTCCGAGAAGTAGTAGTTCATGGAGTCTTGGATATTTCTTGGATTAAAGTAGCATCAATTTGTGGCTTACTGTTGATTTTGGGTGCGCTATTGATAGTGTGTGCCAAAACACCGCACATGGATTGTATTAGTGCAAACACCAAATATTGTCCAGTCGTATATCTTGAAGATAATCAACTGCAAAAAGAGCGTGAATACGAGCATTCGCGTCACTACGAGGAGGTTAGTTAAATGCATTTACAAAAGTAACCTATCACCCTCCGAGTGCAAATATTTAAATCTAGACATTGCTGAATTTGGATATGAAATTCAAAAATCAAGTCTTTTAAACTCTTACTCTCTGCGACTCTGCGTCCACCGAAGTTCTGATAGTCCGAGCGGGGGTGGCTGCAAGGCGCTTCGCCTTGCAGCGTCGGGCGTTTGCCCGACGGCGGAAAAATCGGAGATTTTTCCGCCCCCGCCGGACGCGCTTCGCGATGCCCACTTAAGTGGGCTACCCCCTTAAGGGGGTATCGGCGGAAGCCGCCGCTCAGACTTCTCTCTGCGTGAGGCTAATTCATATTCTGACTCAGCAACGCCTAAATTTACCTACAAAAGCTGGTTTTGTGGGTTTCTCTGATTTTTCCTGATCTGTTTTAGATCCCCCTAAATCCCACTTAAAAAGGGAGACTTTGAGATAAATTTCCCCCCTTAAAAAGGGAGGTTAGGGGGGATCTAAGCCTTAATGGTTTGTCACACTTACCTATAAAGCATACAGATTTTCCATCTCCCCCTCCCTTTTCTTATCCCCCTCAACCTACACCACACCAACTTTAGTTGTATTGGTGCATACGCTTTTAGACAGATGAATGCCTGTTTAAGGGAGAGTAGAAGAGAAATAGAAAAACATTAGGAGGGTGAATCATGGCTCAAAACACAGGAAACGGACATCAAAATCCTATTAGCAACCTAGAATATGACTTTCTTACCGTGTTGCAAAATAAAGGTGAAGCAATTAAAGCTTACGATAATTACATCCAAGATGCACAGCAAGCAGGTTCTCAGCCTTGTGTAGAACTGTTCCAAAAATTGCGTCAGTCTGACATAGAACAAGCACAAGAAATCCGCCGCCACCTTCAGGAAGTAATGCAGAAGGGTAAAATGTAAATCTTGCACTAACGCCCTAAACCAAAGTTTGGGCTGAAAACTAAAGTCGGTTTTTAACCGACTAAATATAGAGATTTAACCCATTTTAATTGGTTGTAGAGACGTGCCATGGCACGTCTCTACATTGCCGGAAATTTATTTCACGGCTTCTTGAAAAGGGTACAAAATGTCAGAATTTTTTTAGTCCGTTTTAACTTACATCTTGCACCATTTTCAACAAGAGCCAGAGGCTCTTATTCTCGTTACCAGGTTCAACCTGGTAACGAGGTTTTGGAGGCTTCGCCTCTCGATTATTGCGTAGGCGTGCAAGATGTCCACCCCACAAGAAATAGTTGGATATTTTTTGATTTGCAAATCCCTAAAATTAAAGCGCCTTCCTCTCCCCTCCCCTCTCTGCGTACCTCCCTTGCTTCCTCCGCGTCCCTGGAGCGTTTCAAAAAACCACCCCCCTCTCCGCTAGCGGAGAGGGGGGTTAGGGGGGTGAGGTGCGCTCTTTAATAAGCGTCCTGCAACTCATAAAAGTCAGGCGACACGTAATCCTTACGTAAAGGCCAACCTACCCAATCTTCCGGCATTAAAATCCGCTTCAAATTCGGGTGTCCCTCATAAACAATCCCGAACATATCGTAAGACTCCCGCTCTTGCCAGTCAGCAGTCTTCCAAATCCAGTACACCGAAGGCACTCTCGGATTTTCCCGTGGCAAGAAAACTTTAATACGCACTTCCTCCGGTTTATCAGCATTATCACTGACTTTAATCAAGTGATAAATACTAACCAACTGTTGCCCCGGCCCCAAATCAGCACCGCCTTGAAACTGGAGATAATTAAACCCGTAGGCATACAGCGCAGTACAAATTGGTAACAGAAAATCAGGCTCTACCTTAATAATCTCTACCCCGTTGACATCAGGTTGTAAAGACTCATTATCGGTAAAGCCATTTTCCGTCAACCACTGAGAAACCTTACCCGCTTGTACAATTGACTTTTCTTCTGCTGGTACTGGTTTTGATTCTTCAGCCACGGTCTACCTCCTCCTTCTTCTCTGTTAACAAAGCAGGTGGTACAGGCATACCGATCGCATCTGTCAATTCCTTCGGAGGCGCGACGCGAGTATCTGACTGCAAATACTTACCAGTGTTAATTTGTGGCACTGACTTCATGTTATGAGTCGTGCTGTAGTAGCGGTGGGTTTGCTTAATTAAACCCCGCTCTTGCATCGAATCATTGCCGATTTTCTTCCGCAACTTAATAATCGCATCCATAATCGCTTCCGGACGCGGCGGACAACCGGGTAAATACACATCCACCGGAATCAATTTATCAACACCGCGTACGGCTGTGGGAGAATCCACACTGAACATCCCGCCAGTAATCGTACAAGCTCCCATCGCGATTACATACTTAGGTTCTGGCATTTGTTCATAAAGACGCACCAATTGGGGTGCCATCTTCATCGTAATCGTACCGGCTGTGATAATTAAATCAGCTTGCCGGGGGCTAGAACGGGGAATCAGTCCGAAGCGGTCAAAATCAAACCGGGAACCAATCATTGCTGCAAACTCGATAAAGCAGCAAGCAGTACCAAACAGCAAAGGCCAAAGACTAGAAAGCCTTGCCCAGTTATAGAGGTCATCAACCGTGGTGAGAATGACGTTTTCCGACAGTTCTTGAGTAACAGTCGGACGCCCAATAGGGCTGAGGATACGCTCTTTTTGCTGTTGTTCCAAATCTTTCGCTGTTAAATTAGCATCTAAGACCATTCCAATGCTCCTTTACGCCATGCGTACACTAGGGCAACTACAAGAATTGCAATAAAAATTAGCGCTTCAATAAATGCCAATAGACCCAAACGGTGGAAGGCAACCGCCCAAGGATACAGGAACACCGTTTCTACATCGAATACGACGAACACTAGCGCAAACATGTAGTAGCGGATATTGAACTGAATCCAGGCTCCGCCAATGGGTTCCATGCCGGATTCGTAAGTCGTGCGCCGTTCAGGATTGCGACCGCTAGGCCGCAGGAGCTTGGACGCTGATAGAGCTAAGGCAGGCACTAGGCTACAGATGATTAAGAAGCCTAGAAGGTACTCGTAACCGCTTAGGACAAACACAATGAATATCTACCGCTATAAAGTGGAAATAACTCTGTTACCTTCTTTTACATTATATCGATTTGGCTGTTTTGAAGTCTGGAAAACAGACCTAGAGGATATTTGATTCGTTTTTGCTTGTGATAGAAAAAGCTAACAGTTGTGTCATAATTTTTAACGTATATTTAAGCTTCGATCCTCACCGATGACATAGCCATGAGCGAACAAGCCGTTGAAAATTCAGGTTTAGACCGCTACGAGTGCCGTGCTTGCGGTTACGTTTACGAACCCGAAAAGGGAGATGAAAAAAATGACATTTCCCCTAGCACATCTTTCGCAGAACTGCCCGTATCTTGGCGCTGTCCGGTTTGTGGTGCCAAAAAAACTGCTTTCAGCAATGTTGGCCCTGCGGGTAAAGCTTCTGGTTTCCAAGAAAATCTCGGTTATGGCTTAGGTGTCAATACATTGACGCCAACTCAGAAAAATATTCTGATTTTTGGTGCTTTAACTCTTGCTTTCTTGTTTTTTATGAGTCTTTACGGCTTACAATAAGACCCACTCATAAGTTGTAGGGTGGGCATTGCCCACCTTTTAGGAAACCCTAAACAAATTTACACAAAAATCTAATAAATACAAATGCGTTCAAAAATGAGAATTTGGCAACGAATCTTTGCTTTGTTTGCGGTTGTCCTAATATGTGTCGGTTGTAGTAAAGTTCCTTCGACAAGCTACAACCCTTGGGAAATCATTTCCCTGCAAACAGATGCAAAATTGCTGGATATTGGCTTTACTGACGATCCACAGCATGGTTATTTAGTAGGCAGTAACGCCACACTTTTTGAAACGAAAGACGGTGGCGAAACTTGGCAACCTATACAATTACAACTTGATGACGACAAATACCGCTTTAACTCTGTCAGTTTTGCTGGAGAGGAAGGATGGATAGTCGGCGAACCTTCTTTATTGCTGCATAGCACTGATGCAGGTCGTTCTTGGTTGCGTGTTCCTCTCAGTGAAAAGTTACCTGGTAGTCCAGTTAATATCGTGGCACTAGGAGCAAAAACAGCTGAAATGGCTACCGACGTGGGAGCCATATATAAAACTACAGACGGCGGTCAAAACTGGAAAGCGCAAGTTGAGCAAGCTGTCGGCGTGGTGCGTAACATAGAACGTTCTGATGATGGTAAATATGTAGCCGTTTCCGCCAAAGGTAACTTCTACTCAACTTGGGAACCAGGACAAAATGCTTGGGTACCCCACAACCGCAATAGTTCCCGGCGAGTAGAAAATATGGGCTTTACTCAAAATGGGCAAATGTGGATGGTAGCGCGGGGAGGTCAGGTACAGTATAGTGACCCAGCAAACCCCGAAGAATGGCTAGAAGCGCAATACCCAGAATTATCTACCAGTTGGGGTTTACTTGATATGGCGTATCGCACACCCGATGAACTTTGGGTAAGTGGTGGTAGCGGTAATTTACTGCGCAGTCCTGACGGTGGTAAAACTTGGGAAAAAGACCGTGATGTGGAAGGAGTTCCCACTAATTTTTACAAAATAGTTTTCTTTTCGCCAGACCAAGGATTTGTGATTGGCGATCGCGGTTATTTGCTCAAATATCAACCAGATATTGCATCTGCTTCTAAATCAGATGCAGGCTAATGTAACAAAGCTTTAAGCTTTCATACCGATTTCTGAGAAAGAAGTTGCAAGATGTAACTCTTTCTTAAGTTTGTAGGATAATAAATTCATTAACAATTGATGATGGAGGTAGGGATTCAAATGTCAGGTAGTACTGGAGAACGTCCGTTTTCGGATATTATTACCAGCGTTCGTTACTGGGTGATTCATAGCATCACTATCCCAGCATTGTTTATCGCAGGTTGGTTGTTTGTCAGCACAGGCTTAGCATACGATGTGTTTGGCACACCCCGCCCCAATGAATATTACCCACAAGAACGGCAAGAATTGCCGATTGTGAATAACCGTTTTGATGCAAAACAACAAGTAGAACAATTTACTGTAAAGTAGTTTGAGATTATGACTAGCAGCAACGTTAACCAACAACCAGTACAATATCCAATTTTTACCGTTAGATGGCTGGCAGTTCACACCCTAGCCGTGCCAACCGTCTTCTTTTTAGGCGCGATCGCCGCAATGCAATTTATTCAGCGCTAGGAGACAATCATGGATAGAAACCCCAATCCTAATAATCAGCCGGTTGAACTGAACCGCACTTCGTTATACCTGGGACTGTTACTAGTTTTCGTTCTAGGGATTCTGTTTTCCAGTTACTTCTTTAACTAACTGGAACCATTGGTATTAATCATCAAGTAAAATTAACCTTCATTCATTTGTTGTTTCGGGAGGAGAGAAAGCTGTGTCTGGAAGTGGGAGAATTCCTCTGTGGATTGTAGCTACAATCGCAGGTTTAGGTGTAATTACCGTTGTGGGTATTTTCTTCTATGGAGCCTATGCCGGAATGGGTTCTGCCGTTTAATATTGGCATGAGTTAAATACCAAAAGCTTAAATTTTCTAGCGCTTGATTTAGAAATCAGCATTAAAAAAACCGCCTATCTCAAGAGAGACAGGCGGTATTAATTTTTGTTTGTCATTTGTCATTTGTCCTTTGTCATTTGTCCTTTGTCATTTGTCATTTGTTGTTTGTTGTTTGTTAGTTTTTGGTTATTAACTACTAACCAAACCACCATCCATACACCAATGACTAATGACTAATGACTAATGACCAATGACTAATGACTAATGACTAATTTAAACAAGGTCTTCACGTTCAATGTAAATGAACATAAAAGCCATTGCCACAGTTGGAAAAACCAGAACTGTTAGGGGAACCAAAATGGAAGGCAAAAATGAAGCTGCCATAGTAAAGATTCCTATTAAATCAAAGTACAATTCAAGACGAGCTTACTGCAATTTCTGCCTATTTTTGTAAATTCTAAAGATTTTTAACAATGGGAGGCATTTTGTAAATGCCAAGTATCTCACAAACCTAATAGTTCATCTAGCTGTAAACTCGGCAATTCCTCTGGCATCACAGTCCGGACTACACTAACTTTATGGCTTTCCTGTTGAGTTGCCATATCCAGTGCGATCGCTTCCAAGCGAATTTCCAAACAACCAAAAGGAACTTGGATTTGAGCAATAACTTCTGAACCTCCAGAAGAAGTAGGCAGTAAATTGCTGAATAAACGTGGTCCGTCTAACAACCGGCGCATTTGGCAATCCTCAACCCATAATTTAACTCCAATGGCAGGACTGACACAAGGTAGCTGTACACGTAACAGCACAGACTTTCCAGAGATAAGTTCGCCTTCAGGTACGTATAATTGCGGAGTTGGTAAAGTCTCCATAATTTCCTCACTATCCACTAGAGAAAGCGATAAATCTGAGACTGGCTGCTTATCTTGCTGGAGAATATAGCTACTTTTCACATCAATCTCCGCTTGATTGTCTGTATCATCTACAACAATCTCTTGTGCCAACCAAGCTGGCGGTTTCTTAGCAAGGGAAACCAGTTGATAGGAGGGAGGGGGAGGTGGAGGAAGGGGGAGAGAGGAGGGGGAGACGGGGGGATAGTTCTCCTTGTCCTCTTGTCCCCCCTCCTCTTGTTCCGTACTAACATCTACAGCAGAAATTTCCTTGCAAGCAGGGAGTAAAGCTTGTTCCTCAGCTATTTCCTCATAGGCTGGAACGTAGGTATCGTAGTCTTCATATTCTACGTCGATAGGTTCGGGCAAAGAGTGTCCTTGACTCTGCATCCACTTGCGGATTAAAGGAGAGGTATAGAGATTTTGCGCCGTTAATAATTCAGAGGTACGCGGAACAACTACTGCTGCTACAGAATCATTAAAAGAGTCATCTTGGTATTGTGCATCACCTGTTACTAATTCAGGCGTATCTTCATTTTGTATTTCAGTAATTTCCCTCTGTTGGAATTCCTCAGACGTATGAAATTCCAATGCATCTGACGCATTGCTTTTTACTTCTTCATAATTACCTGAAAAGGCTTTTAGCCGTCTCAAAAATGGAAAAGTAGTGTCCATTCTTGGCACTTTTTCAATGGCTGCAAGAGCATTTTCTTTCTCTATCCGCGCCAGTTGTGTAGAGGATTCTGAAACAGCAGGGGTAATGCTGTGACTGTTACTAGGCAAAAACCTTGGTAATTGCGGCGAATGGGAAGCGACTGATTTACGAAATGCTCGCGGGTTAATGCGCGGTGGTAGGGATTTTTTTGGAGTGGGATGGACTTTTAAAGGCTGGGCAATTTTTTTGGTTTTGACGATATTGAAAAGTTCTAAATCAAGTTTTACAGATGGCTCGGTTGTGGTATCAATTGGCGGCGTTGGTGGTGTGGTAGGATTATCTTGCAGTTCTGATTCACTTTTGTTTGCGGTAGCACTCAACGCCAGCAATTCTGTAACATCTGCTGTAATTGTGAAAGATTGGCTAGCTAAAAGCATGGCTTCACCAGGACTAGTGAATGCACCAGATAAACTGATATCGCCCAAAATTAGCTTAGATTCACACTCAGCAGGAATTTCTATTGAGCATTTGATCGGGAACGGTAGTAACTTTTCTGGTAGAGGTTGCTGCACTTGAGTCAAAATTTCCAACCCTTGAGGCGATCGCAATTCTATTCGCAGTTCTCCACCACAAATTCTTTTTGGAACAGCTTTATCATCTAAATTCGTCGTATCTTTGAGCAACACGCGTCCATTGACAGTAAGAGTTTGTCCCCAACGAGCAACATAAATTTCCTCATCTAAATTCAGCAGCAATGGTAGTTCTGGGATAACAGTAGGAGCATCCTCAACTGTTTCCTCTTCTAAAATTGGTTCTGAAGCAGGTATAGCTAGCTCTACCAAGTGTTGTAATATTTGTTCTGCTGTCTCTCCTTTCAGCCATACTGGGCGTACAGGCTGATCTATGATTGCCTCTTCAGCAGAACCTTTACTTTGTTTAACAAGTGCGGAATTTACTGAGGTAGTTGATACTAATTTATCTTCGGATAGAAAAACAGGAGAATTCTCCTCATCCCGCCATTCCCCCATCCTCTCATCCGTTGCTTGAGGTAAGATTTTCAGTTGAACGCTATATTGCCATGATTTACCGAGAATATCCGACATCAAATCGCCGGAACATTGCAAATCACAAATTCCCGGCTTGAGGTAGGTAAAGGGAATTACCGCCATTAAGCCATCTGCATTAGTGCGACGCGATCGCTTATGAACACGCCGTTTTGGTGGTATGTCCACAGTTGAGGAATGAGTTATCCGCACTTCCACATCTGTATTAGGAAGATTAGAGCGAGCCACAACTCTATACCTTCCTTCTAAAATATCAACATTTGGCGATTCCAGGGGATGCCAAGAGCGATCGCCCTGTTTCTGTATCAGAAATTGCCAGTGTTCCATTGTCAGTGATGCCCACACCGTAGAGCCGCGCTTGTAATAATTGCTTTACCTTGCTTGCCAGTTTACCTCACTAAATGATAATTTCATCACCAAAAATGTAGTTTGAACTCCAATACAGACAGGATTTTCAATAGTTTTTTTAGGCGTTGCTGAATCTGAGTATGAAATTAAAAAATCAAGTATCCTAATCTCTTCCTCTGTGCGCCTCTCTTGCCTCGTGCGTGAGGCAAATTCATACTTTTAATCAGCAACACCGTTCATCGTTAATGGTTAATGGTTCATGGCTATTAACTATTAACCATTAACCATCAACCATACTTACAATTATGCTTATTGACGCCTAGTTGCTTGATATTAAAACCGGATTGAGCAGAAGTCCTCAAACGTTATAGCGATCGCGATAGTAAGCCAAAATTTGTTCTACCCGTTGGCGACTAAGAGAATCCGAGTTGGCAGAAAACTCAATCCACAAGCCGCCTATTTGGCTTTGATTGTAATCAAACTTTTGAGAAGACTGAGGAATCAAATTTACTTCTGTGCCTTCCACTTGACGTAAATGAGCCGCAATCTCTCGATAGACTGCTAAAGGTAAACCAGCAAATTCAATTTTTTGTTTTGTCTCCATTTTTAAGATGATCCAAGAGCAACAGGGTTTTGGGCTGGCGGTGTCACCGGAACAGGATTTCCAGCAGCTGTTGTAGCTGCGGTTGGACTGTTAGCAGGTGTTTCCCCAACCATTCTGGCAACTTCAATACCATATTGTTCCAGAATTAAGACCGGTTCTGAGCCTTCATTCATTTCAATACGTTTGATTAATACTCCATTTGCCAGTCGCTGTCCAGCCTGTACGTATCGACTTGTCGGCTCATTTGGTACTTTGATAATTGCTTGGGGTTCATTACCAACCATTACTATACCGCTGACAAAAACAGCTTTTGCTAAATCAGGTTGGGCTGGCGGAGGTAATACAGATACTAGAGTCGGATTGGGAACAACTTGAGGCAATACCCTAGGTAAGACAGGAGTCAAAACAGATCGGCGATTAATTTTCGATATTCGTGCTGAAGCGATCGCTCCTTTGTTGAGTCTTCCTTTTTGTGAATTTAAGCTAGCAGATATTACCGCGCTACGTCGGGGTATTCCTGCGACTGTCACTCTACCTCTAGTAGCAGCAGGTAAAGGCGGTAATTTAGGAATAGGTTTTATCCCTCCTAAACCTAAAGTAGTATTCGGCACTCCAGGAGAATATGATCCGACAATTTGAGCAAACGGATCTGTTCGTCCTTTTGATACGATATTTACCCGTTCTGTAGCATTTGTGGGTCGAATCAAGCTAGGAGTTGCAGAAGCAACTTGTGAAACTTGTTTACCAGGTACTACTGGATTATTAAAAGGTTGTGTCGTTGCTTTTTTAGTTTCTGCTGGCGTGTTATTCCCTGGCGTCGGATTGATAGTAGGAACGCTTGCTTGTTCACCTTCTGAGTTACAGGAAGCGATCGCCAAAGCCACAATAGCTGTAACTACAATTTTTGAATTTCTGCCCATTAGCCGTTCTCAAAAGCCGTAGGAAAGTTTGCTGATCGAAATCTACCTTTTTGATATATGAAGAAAAGGTGAAATCTGATACCGTTATAACCTAACTTTCCACAAGTCAAGGGTTATTTTATACACTACCAACCTGAGCAAAACTGCGGTTTGACAGCCTTCTGCAAAAATTTTTAATTTTTAATTTTTAATTCCCTGCAAGAGGGATTGTTTTTGCCTTGTATTGTCTGTCCTATCGCTTCTTCATCTTCAGCCACACCCATCAAATTTTTCAACAAGTCCAGCCCTTTCTTGACTCTGCGAGAAACGGTGACAACACTAATACCCAGTAATTCTGCTACTTGTTTTTGTGTCAAATCGTGCAAAAACACAAATTCTAAAACTTCACGAGTGCGTTTTTCTAACTGTACCAGCGCTTGTTGCAAGCGAATTTGGTCTTCTTGTGCTAGCTGAAAACTGCGGTAACGGTTATCAGGAACCAGTTCTCCCAAACTTGTAGCTCCTTCTTCTCCATCCTGCACGGGTACATCTAAGCTTAAAGGGGCACGATTTATCCATGCTAATTTAATTTCCTGCCATTCTTGTGTAGAAATTTCCAGCGCTGCGGCTAATTCCGAATCGGTTGGTTGACGATTGTACTTTTCCCGTAAAGAACGGGAAACTCCTATTGCTTGTTGTTGTAGCGCCAAGTAGCGCCGAGGAATTCGTAGGGTGACACCCTTATCTCTAAGGTAGTGTTGAATTTCGCCGCGAATATAAGGGATAGCAAAGGAACTGAAGGCATGACCTTTAGAAATTTCAAATCTTTCAATAGCTCTAATTAATCCCAAACAACCCACTTGGAGCAAGTCCTCGTAGCTTTCATGGCATTGATTCATCCAGTAGTGAGCTTCTTTTCTCACAAGTCCAAAATTGAGTTTCACTAATTGATTGCGAACATATGCTGAAGGAGATTGCTGATATTCTCGCAACAACTGCAAAATTTCATGTTTCAGTTCATTGGTGACTGTAATTGGCATAGCACCGCGTTTCTGGATCAAACAAACAGTCAAGTATTCGCCAATCAACTAAGCTGCAATTGTGTATGTGTGTCTTTTAACGCGACGAAGTAGCAAAGGCTAATTCTGTAATGAAGACAGTAAAATTTCTTGAGTAGAGAAATCCCTAGTCATTCCAATATAAAAGAACACATTGCCCCAAGACAGAGCAACCCCAAATACAGTTCGGTTAAGGGGGAAGGGAGAAGGGGGAACTCGGGACCCCCTCTGGGGATTAGGGGGCAGGGGGAAAGGGATAAAACCTCATATTTTCCCATTTAACCTTTAACCTTTAACCTTTAACCTTTAACCGAAACGTATTGGAGCAACCCCTATGGCAGATAACAAACTTTTGAATGGGATATCTGCCATTAGTGGTCTGACAATGCAGTTTAGATTTAAATCAGCGAAATGAGTATTGTTTTAGTTAAATTTGGTATGACCTGTAGCTTTTCAAAACTACATACAAAACATATAAAATTTTTTACTTAAATCAAAACCGAGATTGTACTTAATTTGGGTAATTGAGAATGAAGTTCAAGTATAGAGATAAACTGATATTCGGAATAATATTATGAAAAAAAAGCTAATCTATTTCAGGATTAATACTTAAATAAAAAAATGTGGTAAAATATTTTGATTAAATCCAAAGAAAATTCACAGTTCTAAAGAAAGTCAAAATAGAGCGGGCTGTCCAGTCCACCCCATAAGAAATATATTAGACTTCTCGCACGCATTCATGATTGAGGATAATTAACCACAGATAAACACAGATGGACACAGATAATTTTAGGACTTACGCAAATAAACCCGGTTTCTATGCAAAATAAAGTTTGGGCACGCGAGGTATTTACAAAGAAACCGGGTTTCTGTGGTCTTGTTGCTTAAGTCTTGAATTTATCTGTGTAAATCTCGTGTCCATCTGTGGTTCCATATTTTACCCTGTTGGGTCTTTTGTGCAAAGCGACAACAGTAGCACTGTTGTCGCTTCCCACGCTTTAATGACCGTTTCAGAGGCAGAAAATTAGGTGTTGAGGGTCACTCAAAAGCATTTACGCACGATTAGGTTCAACTCGAGCGTAGAAGATACCGCGAACTTTAACTTCCTTGGGTTCACCAGCACCTAAATCTGTGTCAGAAGGCTGATTGCTCTCGAATGTACCCGCAATTTCACCAGTAGAACTATCTACTTTGGCTACAGAAAGGGAAATCTTACCATCAAGAACTTCTGCACGCTTGACGTTAGCACGCAGAAGTTCTTGATCATCAGATTGAGCAGGGAGAGCCACAGCATTGTCATAACCACTGGCGACACCACGACCTTTGGGATCGAGGAAGGTAGCACCACGATAGGAAGGAACTCTGTAAGAACCTTCTAAATCGGTTGATGTATTAATGCTAGTCATGCCAGGTTGTGACTGAGCAACCAAACCTTTAACAGTGAACAGGAAAGGCACCATTTCACCACCAGGCAGTTTGACAGTAGCAGCTTGGAAGTCAAAGCCATCTTTTTCTACAAAGGTGAGGCTGCCATCAGGATTAACCTTCAGATCGCCTTGAATTTGATCGAGAGAGTAAGTTTTACGAGTCAACAATCTGCCAGCAATATATTCTGCCTCTTGGCGTTTATTAAGGGGTTCTTCTTTGACAAAGAATTGGGTTGGTTCTAAGCAAAGTTCTTTTATCAAGTAGGACTGACTAGCATCAATGGGAATAGAACCGCGACTGGTTTCTGCCAGTTGGGGGCATCTGTTAGCTAAGCCAGTACCTTTAATTTGGTCGTAAGTGAGAATATCTGTACCACCTGTAGGACCTTCACTACAAGCAGTTAGTAACCCTAGGCACACAGCCAAGAGTGCAACAATTAAAGCGCGAAATCTCATGGTAAACCTCAATTCCAAAAATTAATATCTAAGTTGTAAAACAGCACTAAATTTTTGCTCAGACGACAGTTTGCATAACCAGAAACTGGCGTTGTAACCTGTCTCCAAAAACCAAGCCAGCGTTACCTTGGAAGGGTTTTCCGGCGGTCAAGACTGGCGCGCCGCTTAAAATTTTCTCTGCTAAACGTATTTAAACGCATTGCTTTTTTTTGGCGGCATTTAGTTAAGTTTGGGCGTATGGATGAGTACGCCCTGACACAGAGCGGCATGAGCGAATACCTCGAAGAGAGAATACTAGCGTAACTACCGGACAGCTTTCTTACTGTTGAGAGCGGCTTTGATTGCCATTACTCAAACTGATTTGGGCTTTCCATCAACTGCTGTCGGTGAGCGCAGCCAGTGGACTTACCTTCGCAGTGTTGCCTTTGTCGTTCTGTATGATGTTTGTGTTACCACTACATACAGCCCATGCTTTTATGGGAGGCTCAGCCAGATCATACGATTTTTTATAACTCAAAATCAAAGCACTCTAATATTTAGCAAGAATTTGGGATCACCTCTGTTGCTATCCAAAAGACTAGCGATCGCCCAGCACTTCATCACGCCCAAACCTAATCACTAAATAATAAGTTAGTTGTACTTTTCCGCAAGCTAGTTGACTAGCACACAAATGAAAGTAAAAAATTTTCGGTAAAGTTAAGTTAACCTCATTTATAGAAGGTGGCATGAACAACGGCAGAAGTATTGAGACAGAGAATTTATATTGTAAGCTACAAGATATCGCAACGGTAGTATATGACACAGTGGCATTTTGTCAAGGAGATACTATTGCTCTTTTAGCTTTACTGCGACAATTAGAGCAATTACACCGAGAGATTCGGGATGAGGCGTTTCAAGAGAGTTTGCCTAATAACCGTCAGGCGCTTTACTCACTACTAAAGGACATTGAAACTGAGGGTGGCTGGCCTTATATCGAGCGGATGAGACTCCAAGCTTTGATAGTAAATTTGTCACAAGAGACAACTGCCGAGGAGGAGTAGAAAGTCAACAGTCAATAGTCAATAGTCAAAAGAAATGTTCATACCTGACATCTTGCAAGCCTATGCAACAGCCCGGAGGCGGAGCCTCCAAAACCTTGTTACCAGGTTCAACCTGGTAACAAGAATTAGAGCCTCTGGCTCGTGTTGAGAATGATGCAAGATATTCAGATACTGTAGTCATCGCCCAGTAGTAATATCATCACAAAGGGCGCGATCGCGCTGGTCAATATTACGACTGTGCCGAAGATAATTACTGACCCAGTTGCAACCACGCACTAACAGGTCATCCATATCCAAATTCCACAACATGATGGTGTTATCATCACTAGCGGATGCCAGTGTTTGCCCATCGGGACTAAAACTCACGCTCAATACAGGAGCGTGATGTCCATTCAAAGTTTTAATCAATTTCCCATCACGGCTCCAAAGTTTAACCGTACTATCCCAACCCGCAGCGGCAAGAATTTCTCCATTGGGACTAAACGTCACAGCATTGACGCTATCGCTATAACCTTTTAACAACGTTTTCAATAACGTACCATCCCAACGCCACAGCCTCACTGTATTATCCCAGCTAGCAGAAGCCAGTAAGTTGTCTGTGGGACTAAAACTTACACCTAAAACCCAACTGTCATGGGGTGAGAAAGTTTTTAACAAAGTACCATCCCGTCGCCAAAGTTTTACTGTTTGGTCATCACTAGCGGAGGCGATAATCTGACCATTGGGGCTAAAACTAACGTTATTCACCCAACCTTGATGTCCCACTAAGGTTTTGAGCAAACGACCATCGCGACTCCAAAGTTTCACTGTGCGATCCTTGCTACCTGATGCCAATAACTCTCCGTTGGGACTAAAACTCACACTGTTCACACTATCGCTATGTCCGTGAAGAGTTTTAAGTAGACGACCATTAAGCTGCCAAAGTTTCACAGTTTTGTCAAAACTTCCCGAAGCCAGCATCTGACCGCTTGGGTCAAAACTGACACTGGGAACTTTGTCAGTATGTCCCACCAAAGTTTTATAAATACGAGTTTCAAACTTGCCTCGACTACGCTCTTTTCGCCAGATTTTGACCGTATGATCGCGGCTGCTAGAAGCTAACATTTTGCCATCGGGACTCCAAGCCACACTCAAAACCCGATCCTTATGACCCTCGAGAATAGGTAGTTTGGGTGCATCTAGGCTCCACATTCTCACGGTTTTGTCATAACTTGCTGAAGCCAGTAGTTTGTTATCTGGGCTGAAAGACAAGCTAACAACAGCATCACTATGTCCTTTGAAGGTTTTGTAAGGGTGAGTTTCCAACTCGCCCGTACCATTAACACTCCATAGGTGTATGGTGTTGTCATCACCTGCGGAAGCTAGCTGTTGACCGTTGGGACTGAAATTGAGACTCCAAACTGTACTGATATGCTGGTCTAAAGTTCTGTAAAGACTAAAATTGTAGCCATCTTTGCTACTTTTACCCAAACGCTGCCAAAGTTTAATTGTTTTGTCTCGACCTGCTGTCGCTAACATTTTACCGTCAGGGTTGAAAGTGACAACAGTCACACCCTGTTGGTGTCCTAACAAAGTTTTGACAAGCTTACCGTCTCTTCGCCAGATTTTTACTGTTTTATCGTCACTAGCTGAGGCAATAAACTGACCATCAGGGCTGAAGCTTACCCAGTTTACCCATCCTTTATGTCCCCGCAGTGTTCTGAATAATTTCCCGTCCCGTCGCCAAAGTTTTACAGTTGTATCTTTACCGCCAGTAGCTAGCAACTCACCATCAGGGCTAAAATTAGCGCAGAAAACCCAATCTTTATGCCCTTCTAGGGTTTGGAATGGGTTTGAGTCAAACATCCCTGTAATTGGGTTACGATGCCAAATTTTCACCGTTTTATCTAAACTGGCAGAAGCTAAAGCTTTTCCATCCTGGCTAAAACTCAAACTACTGATAGAATCGCTATGACCGTTGAGGGTTTGAAGTAAAATACCGTCAGGACGCCACAACTTCACCGTGCGATCGCGGCTACCTGATGCCAATAACTGACCATCGGGACTGAAGGTTACACCCCAAACAATATCATTGTGTCCTTCTAAACGATTTATCTCGGTAACTCCGTAAACCGCCTGTTGCAAAGCTGTAACCACTCGCATTCGGGTATCCGGTTGCACACCATTAGCCTGTTTAAGTTTCCGCCAAGCCCGTAAACTTTCTAACAAAGCTTCAAATTCTTTATTCGAGGCAAACAAAGCTTCAGAAGCAGCCGTTATCGCACTAATTTTCAAGTTAGTTTCGCTACGTTCAGCGCGTCGGGTTTCGCGTATTGCTGCACTTTTTTGTAAATCCGCTTGCCACCATAATCCTGCTATTGTTGCTGACATCATGGCCAGCACAACGCCAGCTATGCGTGCTTCTCGCAGTCGTCTGTGTAAAACTAAATTGAGTTGTTCTTGACTAAGCTTTTGGGCTACTTCTGCTCTTGTTTTTTCAAATCGAATTTTTTCGAGTTCAGCAACTATACCATAATTATTTTTTTGCCGAATAGGTTCTACCAAATAATCGTGAACTAATTGATAGCGATCGCCTGATTCTTCTCGCACTCGTAGTACTAAACCACTCCCTACCAAAATTTCTAAAACTAATTCTATTGGCATGATGGAAAAATGGGGTGAAAATCTCCCTCCATCTCCCTCTTTTGCTAAAGCGGCTTTTAATTCAGTTCTTGTTTTAAGCGGTCGCCTACCTTTTTCATCAGTTAGCTCAAACAGTAATTTCCAACTTAACTGCTCATTTTCTCCACCACAATCCTTAATGACTTCTTCCAACCAGCGTTGCACCAATTTTTTTGAACCACCACAACGCTTATATTCATCAATTGTAATAATTTTTTCTGCTTGCAATTGAGTGCAGACTATTTGTAATTCAATTGGATGAACTTCTTCTATTTCTCCAGCTAAATCCTGTACTAATTGGTCAATTAATTCATTGCTTAGCTCATAATGAGAACGTTGAGTTAAACTATGGATAATGCCGACAGCATCTTGCTTAGAAAATTTACCCAAGTAGTAGCGAATATCTTTATCGAGAATATTCCTATTAATTATTCCTAAATCATAACTTCTATCGTTTTTTTGATTGCTCAAACGTTCTAATTCTAGTAAATAATGCAAACAATCTTCTCGTAAAGAAAGAATGATTTTCAAAAATGGAATATTCAAACATTCACTAAAAAATCTAGAAAATTCTACTCGATTTAATGAATGATTGCTAACAAAGAAAAATTCTTCAAATTGGTCAAAAATGATAACAACTGCGTGATTTTGCTCAGCTAATAAGCGCAGTTTTTCAATAATCAAAGAAACAGAAAAATCAAGAGATATTGATATTTCAGTTTGAACGAGCGCCTGATTCAAACTATGTCCTAAAGTAGACAGCCAATCAGTGTAAACTGACACAACAATCGGCAAAGGAATGCGTTCTCCGATGAATATTTTTTTCAAAGCTGGTACTAACCCAGCTTTGAGAATTGAACTTTTGCCGACACCACTAGGACCGTAAATGACTGTGAGTTTACAATCAGCACGGGTAATTCTTTCAATCAAGCGATAAATATCTTGTTGCCTTCCCGAAGCAGCGATTTCTTGGGCAACTTCTTCAGGCAAAGATCCAACTTTTTGCGGTAGCAAGGCTGAATTAATTCTATAGCGTTGCGGCTGTAATTGACTTGCCCCAATAAAAGCACTAAAGCCGTATTGATGCTCAATTTGAATTTTTTCTTGCTTGAGGTTAAAAGCTTCTAAATAGTCATTACGCTCAAAAAAGTAAAGCGATCGCAATTCATCTACAATCTCTAAATACAGCGATGGCTCATACTGAGGTTCACAAACCACCTTTGCCCATTCTAAATTATTAAGAGCTTCTTCCGACTCACCCAAATGCCGTTGTGTACGTCCAAGTAAAAGTAGATACGAACTTTCGTGTTGTCGCGAAACTTCTAAAGCTTGGGCTTCCTCCACAATAGAAAGGGCGGAATTTGCTAATTCATGCGCATCTACCCAGTTTGACTCAGAAGCGGCGACGGCTGCTAAAAAGCCATAATCATGGGCGACTTGTGCCTTTGTACCGTAGATTTCATGCAGTTTCAAAGACTTTTGCGCTAATTCTTTTAAATCTTTCCAAGCTTGTAGACGTTGTAACATTTCACAAGCTGGCAAAATAAATTTAGCAACCAAGTCTTTTCTTTGCGTCGCTTCCAACACTTCTAGGCATTGTTTAAACCAAAACAGCGCCTCTTGTGAATACCTTCTGTTTAAAGCAGGGCGCAATTCTGTCATGCGCCGATAACATAGCCCCATGTGGAAAAGTACTATAGCTTTTCTGAGGAAATGGGCATTGGGCAAAGGGCATTGGGCATTGGGAATTGGGAATTGGGAATTGGGAATTGGGAATTGGGAATTGGGAATTGGGCATTGGGAATTGGTTGTCTTAACAATGCCCGATGCCCCTTGCCC
>JBHYDF010000075.1:0-33609 GCA_051861145.1 Nostocaceae cyanobacterium | reverse complement strand
GAGTTATGAGTTAGGAGTTATGAGTTAGGAGTTATGAGTTAGGAGTTATGAGTTAAAGAAAGTAGTAGTTAATTTAAAACTCCTAATTCTTCACTCCTCACTCCTAATTCCTCACTCCTCACTCCTAATTCTTCACTCCTCACTCCTAATTCTTCACTCCTCACTCCTCACTCCTAATTCTTCACTCCTAACTCCTCACTCCTAACTCCTAACTCTCTTCAACCATGAATCCTTCAATTCTCAACTCCAAAGAATTTGAACAGTACTTTTCTGCAACGCTTTCAGATTATGTAACTGCGATCGCTTGGTCAACCCAAGGTACAATTTTTGCTGCAACTTCCGCCGCCGGAGAAGTAGCGCTATGGAAAAATGATGAGTTAACAATTTTGCAGGATAGCAATAATGCTTCTGTTGATTGCGTTGCTTTTTCCCATGATGGGCAATTTTTAGCTGTTGGTGGACAAGATGGACGAGTAAAAATTTGGCAAGAAAAGAAATTAATCGCTACTTTGGAAAATGCTCCCGCTTGGGTTGATAAACTGGCTTGGAGTCCCACTAGTAACCAGTTAGCTTTTAGCTTGGGGCGTTATGTACAAGTGTGGGATGCTGATTTTCGTGAGATTGTCGTTACCCTAAATTTTGAGTCTTCCTCAGCATTAGGTATTGATTGGCGCAATGATGGACAGTATCTTGCTATTTGCGGTAATCAGGGAGTAAAGGTATGGAATTGCCAAGATTGGAACGAGGAACCATACATCTTGGATATACCTTCTGCTAGTACAGCCACAGCTTGGTCCCCTGATGGAAACTTCCTCGCTTCTGGCAATATGGATCGTACAATTACCGTGGTTGAAACCCTAAGTTTACTATCTGGAGATGAATACCATCCTTGGATAATGCGGGGCTTTCCTGGTAAGATTCGTCAGCTAGCATGGTCAGACCTCAATAGCGCAAATGGTGCGCCTGTCCTCGCCTGCTGTAGTGTTGATGGTATTGTAGTTTGGGAAAAATCACTTGATGATTCTTTAGGTTGGGAAGCGAGAGTATTAACTAATCATGTGGGAATAATTAATGCGATCGCCTTTGCACCCAAAAGTTTTCTACTTGCTTCTGCTGCTGGTGATGGCTGGATCTGTCTTTGGAAAGAAGCTAATCAAGTATCGCAAATTCTCACAGGTGCGTCAGAAGGCTTTTCTTGCCTAGCTTGGCATCCCCAAGGTAAACTACTTGCCGCAGGCGGCGAAAATGGTGAATTATTCATTTGGTCAAAATCAACACGGGGTCAAGGTTTCGGTCGTAGGTAACATTAATTAGTAGTGCCTTGGGTTGTAAACCCAATGGCACGAAGATAAGCCCTGAAATAAATTTCGGGCTGTAGAGACGCTTCAAACAGCGCGTCTCTACAAACCCGTTAAAACGGGTTAAAAAACCTAGCCAGTAAGCTTTAGCTTACTTGAGCTTCTCGCGGTGAAATTTATTTCTTGGCTCTTAATTTAGCGCCATTGGGTTGTAAACCCAAGGCTAACAGCATAAGTCCTCTAGAAGAGGACTGAAAATAAACATGTAACTTTAATTACTCCCATCTTGCTCTCTTTGTGGTTTATGCGTAAAGGTGCAAGATATGTTTTTTACACACCACAGCTAGAAACCGCCTATTTGTTGAGCCAGTTGCAAGCCATCTGTCTGTTCCCAAACGTAGGCAATCTTAGCGTCTTTGAATGTGACGAATTCAGAAAACGGGACAGAGAAACTCTTACCAGCAGCATCCATCCCCATAAATTCACCAGTGAAGGTTCCGGAAAAGATACCGCGTATAGCAATGCGATCGCCTTGAATCACCCATTCTTCTACTTTGTAGCCAAGATGACTAACTACAGGGAAAAACTCTTGTAAAAATTGGCGAAATTCATCATGACCTTGATAGGGTTCGGGTAAAAATTGTTCGTGAAAAACGGCATCGGGTGTCAGAAGTGAAATGATATGTTCGCTATCTTTTGTAATCCAACCCTGTAAAAATTCTGTTATCAATCGTACTTTCTCACGCTCAGAATCTGTCAAATCCGCTATTGAATCAGGATCTGGAAGTAATAAATTTTCTATTTGTGGATTAGTCATATCAATTTTGGATTTTAGATTTTAGATTTTGGATTAGGAATGCTCATATTTAGGATGTTTCATCAAATAGGTAAATGAATATACTAATAAATTTTAAGTATCAAAAAAAATACCTTTAATTTCAGATTTTTTCAGCTCAGGGCTGCAAGGTTCCCGAATTCTTCAAGAAATTAGGAATCTGACGAACTGTAACCCCGTAGAACTAATAAACCACTAGTGGTGATGCTAATTGTACACGCCTAAAGACTCTTGCGCCTCCCAGTGCAATCCTTTAGCAATACGGAACATTTCTTGTCCTGCGTGTAAATAACTTTCATCGTAGTTGAGGGGGAAATATTCCAATTCGTTTAGTCCATCACCTATTTGATTTAGGCAGTAGTAAAGATGAGCTGCTGCTCTTGCTAAGCTTGGTGGATTAGGGAGGGAACCAAAAGTAATTTGTGACTGTTTAAGGTCATCTCGACAGGTATTTAAGTATTCTTGAAATTGCTCTAACAGTGTATCATCAAAGGGGTCAGCTGCTAGTTTCTCAATTTGTATTTGTAAGGAATTGAGAATACCAGATACCAAGCGATTGACTGGTTGATAAACTAGGCGCAGCCATTCTTCAATTTGTTCATCAACGTCTCGTCCTGTTTTTCGCGTTGCTTGATATTGCTTTTGAGCGGCTGCGGTTCGTTGTTGTCTATTATTTGATTTTTGGGAGTACTTGTGGTGAAGGTGTCTGTCGTAAGTTTGGCGATTTTCTGCGTCACCTAATACTTCATAAGCCGCATTAATACGGATAATTTCTTCGTTATTTGTTGTTTGTTGATTGCTATCGGGATGATATTGCTTCACCAAGCGGCGATAAGCTTGCTTAATCTCCGCTTGGCTGGCATTTTGACTAACTTTGAGGGTTTCGTAGTGGTTAGTATCTACCATTGTTCAAATGTATCGTTAGCTGACGCTACTTGCTACCCTTGGTTCTAGGTCTTGAAACAACGGCGTACTGAGATATCGTTCCCCGAAACTGGGTTGAATCATTACAATCAAGCGCCCCTCGTTTTCTTGACGTTGGGCGACGCGAATTGCTGCACATAAAGCCGCTCCACTGGAAATACCGGATAGCAGTCCTTCTTCTCTTGCCAAACGCCGACTGTAAGCGATCGCTTCTTCGTCGGTGACGGTAATTACTTCATCAATCAATTCTACCTTGAGTACTTGAGGAATAAACCCAGCACCAATTCCTTGGATTTTGTGTGGTCCTGGTCTTCCTCCTGATAAAACTGGGCTGTTGGTTGGTTCGACTGCGATCGCTTGAAAACTGGGTTTGCGTGGTTTAATTACTTCTGCTACACCAGTAATTGTACCACCTGTACCTACCCCTGCTATGACTATATCTACCTTCCCATCAGTATCTTCCCAGATTTCCTCGGCCGTACTTTCTCTATGAACTTGCGGATTTGCTGGATTGCGAAACTGTTGCAACATATACGAGTGTGGCGTTTTGTCAACTATCTCCTGTGCCCGTCGAATAGCGCCACTCATACCTTCAATTCCCGGCGTTAGTTCCAGTTCCGCACCATAGGCCCGCAACATCGCCCGTCGCTCGGCACTCATGGTTTCTGGCATGGTTAAAATTAATCGATAACCTTTAGCCGCCGCCGCCATCGCCAGAGCAATTCCGGTATTTCCTGAAGTAGGTTCTACCAGTATTGTTTTGCTAGGAGTAATCAATCCTTCCTTTTCAGCGGCGTTAATCATACTGACGCCAATTCGGTCTTTTACTGATGCAGCTGGGTTCATGCTTTCCAGTTTCACCACAATCTGAGCTAAACAGCCTTCTGCTTGGGGAATGCGGTTCAACTGTACTAAAGGTGTACGACCAACAAGTTCTGTAATATTATTAGCAATTCGCATTATTTTGTCCTTAGTCATTAGTTCATGGTTCATGGTTCATGGTGCATGGTTCATGGTTCATGGTTCATGGTTCATAGCTATTAACTATTAACTATTAACCATTAACCATTAACCATTAACTACTAACCAATTACTAAATGTAGTACATGAAATCCAACTGTCGTTTTGAATCCCTTTTTTCACAAAGGTCGGCAAGCGTGTATTTTTGTAATACAGAATTTGCCGCCTGACGTGCTTCTTGCCAGATTTCCTCTACAACACCACTGTCTACTGTTCTGGGCTTTGTGTCTTCCTCACACGTTTGCACCTTGTCTAAACCTTCTACACATCCCAAAACTTCAAAAAGTGTTATTTTCCACGGTTCTCGTGCTAACAAATAACCACCTTTTGATCCACGTAGGCTTTTAACTAAACCCCCACGCCTTAAAGTCGCCAGCAGTTGTTCCAGATAACGGTCAGGTATATTTTGTTGTGCCGCTATCTGGCGAATTTGCAGAGGTTCTCCGCTTTGGTAATGAATCGCCAGTTCTAATAAAGCAAGTATTGCGTATTCCGATTTACACGATAGTTCCACAGGCTGCTTTCGTGAAAGTAGGAGTTAAAAGTTAGGAGTTAGGAGTTAGGAGTTAGGAGTTGAATTTTTAACTCCTAACTCATAACTCTTCACTCTTAACTTTTTCTAGTATACTCCGGTTCTCCACTGGGGTTTGTTATTTTCCGTTACTTTACACAAAAAACCCCGCTAGTTAGCGGGGATCAAAATTTTTCAAGATTTTAAGTTATTTGTCATTAGTCATTAGTCATTAGTCATTAGTCATTAGTTAAAACTAGTTACCAACTCCTAACTCCTAACTCCTAACTCCTAACTCCTAACCACTAACAATCATTAGAATGTGAAAGTTGTTCTCAAGGTACCGGTAATTGCATCGTCGTTATCGTCACTTTGACCGGGAGCTGTCTGCCAAATCACACCTGGAGTGATGGAGATATTATCACTGACGCGATACTTGTAGAAGCCTTCAATGTGGTAAGGAACTTCGTTTGCTCCATCCACTCGACCGCGAGAATAAGGTTGGGCACCAGCAAAAATACCCAATACGTTACCTGTCTTACCAAAGTCAGGTAAGGCTACGCCAAGTCCGTAACTCCAAGCTTCAAAGTCATCATTGGAACCGAAGCCAGTTACATCGTGGTAAGAAACAAAGCCACTAATTGACAGTCTATCACTGGGTCTAAACGCTGCTGCGACACCGTAGGAGTTACTCGAAGATGCGTTTTCAGCGCTGAGAGCGTTGGCTTGAGAAGTACCTACTACAGGAGTGTTTTGACCTTGGATCCCACCAGCATCAAATAAAGCACTACCTGCGCCATGATAACCGTGGACGTAGGTTGCAGCTAATGCCACGCGATCGTTTAAGTTGAAGTTCAACTGTCCTAAAGCAGCATAGTTACCGTTGAATATACCGGAACCGCTATTAGGATCGCTAGCTTCTGAACTCAAGTAACCCAATGTTAAAGAACTGGGTCTAAGAAAACCACCTTCACCAAAGCTTAAGTTAATCGCTGCACCTGCGCCACCACCAATACGATAAATGGGACTTTCAGAAGCAAAGGTAGACAAAGCGCCATTACCGCCGTCATAGTCTTCAAAGTAAGGATTGACAGTGGCTGCATAGTCGCTATGAATACCGCCAGTAGCAGCAACGTAAACATTTGCAGGTCCAACGGGGAAAGTGTATGCCAACCAATCTAGTTTGACACTGTTATTGTTGTCTTCGTCACCAGTTATGTTAAAGGTTTGAAAACCTTCAGCACCAGCTTCTGAAGAATCTATGAATCCATTTTGGTTAGCGTCTATGTCACTGTTTAAGTTAAGTCTTCCTGCATTACCAGTTGCCAAACGGGTATGCAATACGTCTTTACCTGTGAAGCTGGTTTGCAAGTCTAAACGTACCCGGTTTTGGAAGACAGTGTTATTTTCATCTTGATCACCAAAGCTATCGGTGAGAGCAAAGATTGCTTCACCCACGAGTTTGGTGGTAGTGGAGAACTGGTTGGCTTCCAATTCAGCAGTACGTGCTTCTAATGCATCGACACGACCGCGTAAGGTTGCCAGTTCTGCGGAAAATTCTTCTTGCAGCCGCTGCAAGGTTGCCAAGTCTTCTTTTGTTACCAGATCGGCTGTTGCTGTCGCAATCAATTCGTTGACCCGATCCAAACAAGCGTTCAAACCGGCTGCAAATTCATAACGGGTCAAGGCACGATTACCACGATAGGTGCCGTTTGGATAACCCGCGATACAACCATAACGCTCAACCAAGGACTGTAATGCTTGGAATGCCCAGTCTGTCGGCTGTACGTCGGAGAACTGGGAAACCGATGTCACTTGGCCTTGAGAATTATTAGTGCTGTTAGCCGGAGTTTTGCCTTCGTTGCTGTAGCGATTAATTTGCTCTAAATTATTAACTTCTGTTTGTTGTTCTACGGGAACAGCCTGAGCCAGCGTTTGTGGCTGTTGGACAACTTCAGAAGAAGATATACCAGAAGCGGTAAATCCTGTTTGCGCAGATGTATTTTCTTGTTCAGCTGCTGATAGGTCTGTATTTACGGCTTCTGAGGTAGTGTTATTGGGGGCGGCGATCGCTGTTGTCGAAAATAATAACGCTGCTCCTAACACTGCTGGACTTGCAACCAAGGATTTCCACAAGACATTAGACATCGTTCCTGTTCTCCTCACACCTTGTTATTGATAAACTTAACCTTAATTTGCTGCAACTATTTAGATTGCGACTTCTTGTTGGAACCTGTGGATGAGGCATACTTGCCCTTAATCACAATTTTAGTTTTTGCTAAGCTAACAATCGTTTAAATTCTGGTAAAAAAACTATGCAATTAACTTATGCAAAAACATACTCCTTATAGCTTGCCATTATAGAGCATCTGAGTGGGATGGCAAGACAGGAGGTTCGCAATTAGAACTGTCACATTTCAAATCTGCGTATACGCAAAATCGGGTTAGTCTGCTACTTTCAATACAGGCAATACGCAACTCGGATTTGACTAGATGCTAGTTCCAAACCTAGTACCGCTTCCTTGGAAGTCATGCATTCAAAAGTCATGCATTCAAAAGTCTTTTATTTCAGGCTTTTGGGCTGTTTTGAATGGTTGCTTTATTCCCGCCGTGACGTACTAGTAGTTTGTGTCATTAATTTTGATGAACTGCAAGATTTCCGACTTCTTGAAGAATTCACCGAGTCTGACCATCCGTAACTACGTAGAACTAATGAGATGGATTACTATTTAACTACCTTGCTGTATCTCAAAGTTTAAAGCTACTGAGGGTGAATACTTAGTTGATTTGGGAGATAGTCTTTGCCAAATCAAAATCTTTTTGCGTCAAACCACCTGCATCATGTGTCGTTAGTGTGATTTTGACTTTGTTATAAGAAATTTCTATATCTGGATGATGTCCTGCTGACTCAGCTGGCTCGACAAGCTTATTGACAAAATCAATTGCCTGTACAAAATCTTGGAACTTACGGGTACACTGTAACTTTGACCCTTCTGTTGTCCAGTCTGATAGTTGGCTTGCTCGTTCTTGAATTTCTGCGTCTGTTAGTAGCTGTGCCATATCAACAAATCCCAACTCCAATATTAATTTGTTATTTCTTGCATTTAATCAGGGTAACGAAGGTTACTAGCGTTACTAGCTTCAAAACCTTTCATTATCCCCTTAAGCCGGAACGGATGCAGAAAAATCGCCTTTTTGGGAGTTATACTATTTTGGATTTTAACCTTTTTTAGTCTCAGTTCTCAAAACCAATCTATAAAAATAACCCATAAAAACTATCCGCTCTTACTTTAGATCGGGTGATCTAGGTAAGAGCGGTCTAGCGGGTCTTCAGGTTGCAACCTAACTGCCGGAAGGAACTCCAAACCAGCTTAGCTGCTTAAGAGTGCTTAGTCTCTCAACAAGACTAAAGCATGGCTTTAGAGAACAGCCCCGGCACACAGCCGATTCTTAGCAACCTGATGACCCATGCTTTTACTACTTTCTGTCATGGGCATCACCTCCTTGTTGCCTAAGCGGTCTTACTCTCAGAAGGCAGAGCTTGTAGCTCTTGCTTGTTGACTGCTTCACTCAATATAGCATATGAATTTAGAGTTGTGATGAGCAACAGAAAAAGATGAATGAAAAAATATTTTCCTTTTTTCTTTAGCTCAACTCCAATAATGGACGAGCCAGGAAAAAGCTAGCAATTGATTTAGCATCTACTGGCTCTCCCTCTAAAATAGCTTTCTCGAGTTCCTGGGGACTCAAAATTACTGTTTCTATATCCTCGTCTTCTTCTTGTTCTGGTGGTGTTTGTAGCTTTTCCAAATCTTGCGCTAAGTAAGCATAGATAATTTCATCAGAATAGCCAGGAGCTAGGAAAAATTCTCCTAGTTTTTGCCATTTTTGAGCGCTATAACCAGTTTCTTCCTCTATTTCACGTTTTATCGTATCCAACGGGTTTTCATTGACTTCCACAGTTCCAGCAGGAAACTCTAACAACCTTCCCCCAACTGCAAAACGATACTGGCGCACAAGTATAAGTTTACCCTCTGAGGTTACAGGTACAGCCAAAGCTCCTCCAGGGTGACGAATACACTCCCATTCTCCCTCGGCGTTATTGGGCAAACGCAAGCGATTGACTTCATAATCAAACTTACGTCCTTTGAACAACAAGCGTTGTCTTAGTAACTGGGGTAATTCTCTACCTAATGGCATAATCAAGTTTATTTAGTTAGTCATTAGTCATTAGTCATTAGTCATTGGTCATTAGTAGATCCTTGTTCCTCGTGGGTGTGGTCAACATAAAGGACGCTCTGACGTAAGAATTAATGACTTTTTGTTGATTTTGTTAATAAATTGCTGAAAATTTCAATTTTCAGCCCATTTTATGAGCATAGCCGCTCCTACGTTGGATTCGTCAACAGTATCAGATTATTGTTCATCATACAGATGCACTTCTGAACAGTCTACATCTTTCACCAGCTCTTTAATCTTGCGTTTAGAAACTGGTTCTATCCAATCTGGAGCAATTTCCGCTAGCGGTACTAACACAAAAGCTCGTTCTCGCATCCGTGGATGGGGAATTTGTAGATTAGGGGTATCCAAAATTAAGTCATCATATAACAACAAATCTAAATCCAGCGATCGCGCCCCCCAGCGCTCTTTACGGATACGCCCAAATTTTGTTTCAATTTCTAACAATTTTCCTAACAAAAACTGTGGTATTATTTTAACTTGCAGTATAACGCAGCCATTTAAATAATCTGGTTGTGGCGGACCCACAGCTTTGGTTTTGTACCAACTAGATATGGCTTCTATATCAATTCCTTGTGTTTGCGATAAAGTTTCTACCGCTGCCTCTAAAATTGCATGAGAATCCCCAAGATTACTACCAAGAGCGATCGCACTGTGCTTACCACTGCTCTTGCATTTATTCCCTGGGAGTGCAAACTTCGCCACGCAATCTCTAAATAATTTAATCCTGACTTGTTGCTTTATTTAATACTGAAGTTTTTGTATATTTTTTGACTGTATAACTTAGTGCTAATTGTAAAATAAAACGTTGTTTATAAATGTATTTTGTTAATAATTTTTAGGATATTATACTAACACAAATGTGGTACGCTCGTCCGAACAAATTGATGGTGGTTAGGTTGCAACTGCTGGAAGCGAGGAACTGACGTGGTGAAGTTTACCGCCTGGTTTAAGGAACGAACAACAAAGTTGAGTAGCTCTAACAAAAAGAAACCAAAATCGCCACCTGGCGATGATGCGCATGTAACCCAGCCTGGTCTTTCTAACCAAGCTGTACCGGAACAAAGTATCTCCAAAGGAGTTACGCTTACGGGTAATGGGGTGGAAAGCATCTCTCTTGCACAGCCAACGAAAGGCGACAGCTTCACACGCCCGGCGCAGGCTTCCCACCTTTCAAACGGGAAACAGCACCCCGAAGGAATGCAGCAGTCCGGCGAAGCGGGAAATGACCAACCGCGTTCGGGCGATCGCGCTGAAAAAGAGGAATCCACAAATCAGCGCCGACCACCGACAAAGCTGGTAAAAGCTAAGCAGATGCTGAGTCAGATTGTAGCGAAACTTTCTGGCAATCATAAACCTCTTTATCGTCGCTATTGGTTTTGGGCAGGTTTGGGTCTAAGCAGTGGGATTGCTGGTATCTGCTTTGGTGTATGGTCATTAGACCGTTCCTTGCCAGATAAAGCTGAACTGAGTGCCGTTGTCCGAGAGCAAACACTGACCATTAAAGCCGCTGATGGTAGTATTTTGCAACAGCAAGGAGAAGCAACTAGAGAACAGCTAACCCTAGAACAAATACCAGATAAACTCGAAAAAGCTTTTATTTCCTCCGAAGATAGAAGATTTCAAAAACATAATGGCGTTGATGCTCAAGGAATTGTCAGAGCAGTTTTAAACAACGCGCGATCGCAAAACGTCGTAGAAGGCGGTAGCACCATCAGCCAACAGCTAGCGCGAATTCTCTTCCTCAAACAAGAAAAGACTATCTTACGTAAGCTCAAAGAAGCTCGTCTGGCACAGAAAATGGAAGAGCAATTGGGCAAAAACCAGATTCTTGAACGTTACCTGAATCTAGTTTATTTAGGTTCTGGGGCTTACGGTGTCGCAGATGCAGCCTGGGTCTATTTTAGTAAATCGATAGATCAACTCACCCTAGGTGAAATGGCGACTATTGCTGGCTTACCTCCCGCCCCAAATCGCTTTTCGCCTCAAGTAAATTTAGAAGTTGCAAAAGGGCGGCGAAACATAGTATTGCAGCGAATGCTTGAAGATGGATATATTACAGCAGCAGAAAAACAAGCAGCAGTTGCAGAAGAATTAACTCTCAAACCCAGTCAGCCTAAGCGTTGGCAAGTAGAGGCCCCCTATTTTATCAGCTATATTCAGAAAGAATTACCCAAGTATGTTTCTCCTGAGGTGTTGAATGCAGGCGGTTTAACCGTGGAAACCACCCTCAACCCAACTTGGCAAAAGCAAGCAGAAGAAGCAGTTGCAAAAACCCTACGAAATCAAGGACGTTGGGAAAACTTTAAGCAAGCGGCTATGGTAGCCATAGATCCTCGCAACGGTGAAATTAAGGCAATGGTTGGGGGAAAAGACTTTGGCAATAACCAGTTTAATCGTGTTACCCAAGCAAATCGTCAGCCAGGCTCCACATTTAAGGGATTTGTCTATGCTACAGCTATTGCTGCTGGTATGGACCCCACCGAAGGTTACTTAGATTCACCCATAGTTGTGGATGGCTATGAACCGAAAAACTATGATGAGGGCTTTAGAGGTTGGATCAATATGAGGGATGCTCTCACCAAGTCTATTAATATTGTCGCGGTGAGGGTGTTGATGAAAGTAGGATTTCAGCCAACAATTAAACTAGCTCATGATATGGGGATTAAATCCCAACTCCAGCCCTTTTATTCCCTGGCTCTTGGTTCTAATGAGGTAAATTTACTAGAATTAACCAGTGCTTATGGTTCCTTTGCTAATCAGGGAATGCACGTAGAACCACATGGTATTACACGCATACTCAACCGTCAGGGTAAGGTAATCTGGGCGGCTAATTTTCAGCCCAAGCAGGCGTTAGATAAAGAAAGCGCCGCTATTATGACTTGGATGCTACGTAATGTTGTCAATGAGGGTACTGGACGCGCCGCTTATTTAAGTGATAGACAGGTAGCAGGTAAGACAGGTACTACTGATGAAGCCCGCGATTTATGGTTTGTTGGCTTTATACCTCAATTGGTGACGGGTGTTTGGTTAGGTAACGACGATAACAAACCCACTTGGGGTAGTAGTAGTACCGCAGCCTACACCTGGAATGAATTTATGGAAGAGGCGACTGAGGAAATACCACCAGAAAAATTCCCCGAACGACCAAAGCTAGAAAAGCGCAAAGGTACTATTAAGGCAGAGCCTGTCAAACCGAATAAAATTATAAATCGTTCTATTTCTTTTGATAGTGACGATAATTCTGGAGGGGTAGGTTCTCGTAGGTCTGGACGACGAAGCCAACAAACAGATTCTGATGATAGTGATGAGCGTCCATCAAGAAGGCGCAGAAGAAGAAGGCGCTATACTCAACAGGAGCAAGGACGCTCTTACCGCCAACAAAACAACGTTGGTTCTTCCTACGCATCCGGAAGGCGCGATCGCAGTTCGGAATTATCTGTTAGCCAATCTTCTTCAGAGTCATCTCGTTCACGGCGGCGATATAGATCCAGATCAGTAGAAGCAAATTCTACGCCTTCAATTTCCCGACGGCGATATACACCTTCTTCAGGTAATTCCTCCTCCTCATCAACTTCGCCTTCCTGGCGGAATAGACTGAGACCGTCTTCAGGAGGTTCTGAAAGCTAGCTTTGACAAGAAGACGAGGGGACAAGGAGACTCTTGACAAATGACTAATGACTAATGACTAATGACTAATGACCAATGACTAATGACTAATGACTAATAAATTCCTCCCTGTCCATATGACTTGTGGGGGATGTAGGTGATACGCTCTTTTTATAGGTTCTTAATAAGTACTGTTGCCTATTTTAGGAGGGTATACTCATGACTTTATTGATGCAAGCAGCAGCGCAAGCGGCAAATGAACCCCATTTTCCTTTTGCTTTCACTGCTGTGTATGTAGTTGGTTTTATCGCTGCTGTCACAATTGGTTCCATTGCTTGGTACAACTCTAAGCGTCCCGTTGGCTGGGAAGACAAAGAACGTCCCGACTTTGTACCAAAGGTTGATAAGGATGAAACGCCGGGTGTGGGTGAACCCAAGTCTTAAATAGTTAGGAGTTAAGAGTGAGGAGTTAGGAATAAATAAATTATTAACTCATAACTCATAACTCATAACTCATAACTATTCTTGAATTTCAACCCAACGACGGTAAAGCTTTTGAATTTGTTTGAGAAGAGCGTTTAAACCGGCTTGGGTTGACTTATCCGAGTTGGATAGTTGTTGTAATTTCATTAGCAATTTTGCTTCTTCCATTGCTACATCGCCATCGCTGTAAATTAAACCGCTGATGGCTTCAACTAACTTTTGGCAATCTTCCATAGTGGGGCGATCGCCAAGATACTCCCTAACCCAGTCGTAACACTGTGTTGGTTGTATGGGAACTAATTCGTATAGCCAAGGTTTGATGTCTGGATCAAGAGCCACGCCCTTTTCTTGCGCTATCTGGTGCAAATATTGCCTCTCTTCTGCTTGGATTCTGCCATCTATCCAAGCTGCTCCAATCAAAATTTTTACTAAATTTTTCACATCGCTGGAGTTAACTGTCATACAGCCTCCTCTGGTTAATTCTGCCCTCCTGAAATCTTACAACCCCTAACTGTATTCACCCTGAATGCTTTGTTTTTCTTAAGCGAACCATAAAAAAACCATCCATATTATGTTTATGGGGCAATACCTTTAACCAACCTTGAGGCGTGGAATACTCAAAAAAAGGTGAATCCAAACTGGGAGGCTCTATTTCCCAATTCGGATTCTCGGCTAAAAATGACTCGATTACACTTTCATTTTCGGCTGGATGTAGCGTACAGGTAGCATAGACTAATACGCCTCCATCCTTGACAAATGTAGAAGTATGTGATAATAGTTCTTTTTGTAATACTGAGAGTTCCTGAACAGTTTCTGGTGTTTGTCGCCAACGGGCATCAGCATGGCGGTGCAGAGTTCCCAAGCCAGAGCAAGGAGCATCTAGTAAAAGGCGATCGCAAGAGTTAATAAACTGGGGTAAGTTGCGACTATCGCCAATACAAATTTCAATAGATTTTAAATTGAGTCTGTGAATATTTTCTTGGAGTTTGCGTAGTCGGGAGGGAGTGCGATCGCCCGAGCGCGGTTGGGCAGTTCCGGCTTCGCCGGACTGCCGCACCCCTTCGGGGTGCAGCTGAGCGCCAGAAAGGCGCTCAGCCCGCGCCGGGCGCGCTTCGCGATCGCACGCCCAAATTTTTCCTTCATCCTTCATTAATTCGGCATTGTGGGTAGTTTTACCGCCTGGTGCAGCACACGCATCAATCACCACTTCTCCTGGTTGGGGGTCGAGAAAATGACTTACCAGTTGGGCGCTGCTATCTTGTACACTCCACCAACCCTCACAGAAACCAGGTAGATTTTGAATTGGACCTGGGTTGCTAAGCAGTCGTAAAGCTTGCGGTAGATGAGGAAGGCGTTGACATGCAATACCAGCCGCTTGCAAAGCTGTTTCCACTGTCTCTAAGTCAACGCGAAGTGGGTTCACCCGTAAATCAATTGCTGGTGTTTGATTCATCCAGACACATAATTTTTCTGTCTCCGTGACACCAAACTGATTTATCCATACTTGAACAATCCAGTCAGGAAAACTATGTAAAATACCCAAGCGTTCGACGGGGTTTTCTGGTAATTTTAGATTTTGGATTTTGGATTTTGGATTGGGGTTTTTCTCCCCTTCCCCTTGTCCCCTTGTCCCATTTTCCTCTTCTGCAAGGCGGAGATACTGGCGCAACAAACCGTTAACAAAGCCAGTTAGTCCGGAAAAGCCGTTTTGTTTGGCTAGTTGAACAGTGGTATTGACAGCAGCACTGTTTGGAATTCGTTCTTGATACAGTAGTTGGTATAAGCCAAGATGGAGAATAGTGCGGAGGTCTTTTGGTTGTTGATGGGATTTCTTTTTGCCGAGTTGGTCGATGAAGGCGTCAAGGGTGCGTTGTCTTCTAGTACAGCCATAAACTAATTCTGTGAGAAGACGGCGATCGCTATCAGTTAAGTTAGCTTTTTGTAATACTCGATCTAATGCTACATCTGCATAAGCTCCTTTATGAATATCTCGCAGGGCAAGAAATGCTAGTTGTCGCGGGGAATTTTGGTTTTTAGAAGTTTGATGTTGCAATGATAAAAAGAAATTCAATGAGTAAGTACTTAAATTATGCTAACTTTTGCTAGACTCTATGGGTTAGTGCTAATCATGAATTTTATTTGGCTTCTAGCACACCCCGAAACATATTCATGCCACAGGTAAATTGGTATTGTCCTGGTTTTTCGGGTGTAAATTCTATTGGGGTAATATGGTTAAGAGGTAAATCTTGAGCAATGTGAAAATCAGGCAGCAAAACTTTTTCTAAGCAGCTACTGGGGTCACGACGGAAGAAGTTTAGCCGTACAGGTTGACCAGCATTTACAACTACGCGAGAAGGTTCATAACCTCCGTCTACATTAATCGTGAGTTCCTGTATTCCCTGAGAAGATTTGGCTTTTGTCGCTTTAGTTTTACTGAAAATAAACCACCACAATTCTGCTCCAATTAAAGCTAAACCGCCTAAAGTAACGCCGATTTTTAATCCTAAAGGTTGTTCAATACGGCGAAACTCTCCGGTTTGTTCGGGTGAATGTGCTGGCATTTGTGCTGTGGCTGTTCCCGACGCCATACCTAATATAATTCCTAAACCGGCAATGCTCCCAAATATTTTGCTTTTGCTGAACATAAATTACTCCACTTGGTTTCAGATGGAGAGAGAAGGGACAATCATTTTCACTACTTTGGAATTGTGTCTGCACAAGCAGAAAAAGCCATATTAAGGATTTTTGATTTTATTCATAACCTTAACTTGAATCACAATTAATACGGTCTTTTCGCGCCGCATTCTATCTTGGATTCATCTTAAAATCTCTAGTCAACTAGAGAGTCAAGAGAGTATAGTAAATTTAATTAAAAGCGCTATATTCATGCAAAAGCGCAAAGACGCCAAGGATCTCTCTGCGCCTCTGCGCAACGGACACTTTCCAAGGGCGGGGGAAACCCCCGCACGGAAGTGTCCTCCTCTGCGTGAGGTTATCACTTACGCGGTAGCCATTGCCATTTGCCGTCAAGATTCAGCACAACGACGGCACATATCAGCACAAGCTTTCATTTGAGCATCATCGCCCATGCGATCGCAATCTTCAGCGCAGCGTTGACAAACTTCCGCACAAACACCACAGGTACGAGCGTGTAACTCAGAAGTCCGTAACATAAAATTAGCGCTAGTTTCGCAAATTTCAGCGCAGTCAAGCATGAGCCGGATATGAGCAGCTTCGGCGTGCATACCACCTTTTTGTAAGCAGTATGTAACTGTATTCAAGCAGATGCTGTGACAATCCAAGCAGTTTTGAATACACTGTTGCATCTGATACTTTTAACCCGAACAACTACAGACATCATAGACATCTTAGCAATCCTGAGTATAACAACATCCAACGAATTGAATGCAGGCGTATCCAGCAACGCCTCAAAGCAAGCTTCAAGGCTCTAATTTTTTAATTTCAGACACCGGGCTTCCAGTAACAACTCGCCGTAGCATATGTTTGTATCCCGTGCAAGCAATTTATAACTTTCGTAGTTAAAGTCTGCTTGTGTCAAAGACGGAGCAAAAGCTTCACATCTTTATTTATCGTCGCACAAATGTATGGAAAAGTTCCAAAATGTTCCTAAAAAGATGCTTCTAGTAACTGCTCTTGGTTAACTTGGTTCAAGCTGAGTTGTTGTATAGCCATAGTTCTACCCCTGTAATTTCTTGGGTATTGCAACAGAGGCGCAATTACCTCTAGCCTCACCTTAGAAATTTGCAAGTGCGATACGCCTTTAGGCGTTAAGCTTCGCTTATCGCGTCCGGCTAAAGGAGTAGTAGGAATTCCTTACTATTGGACTACTAAGATTTCATTCTGATTTCATTTTTATATGCAATGAATTGGTAGAACATACAGTTGACTCTCTAGCTAACTAGAGATTTCAAAATAGTAAAAGAAAACTCTCTAAAAGTTCTGAAATGGATTTAAAGTTGATGCGACGTATTTCTTGGAAAACTGGATTTTTTACCTTTACCTTTGTAGCACTTGCATCTCTAGGCGGGGTACTAACAGCCTGTTCAACAACTCCCTCCCAAAGCCAAACCGAAGCCACAGACAGCACTACTGTTACAAATGTGGGTGACAATCAACACATGAACCACGGCGACGGCATGATGCATCATGGCAGTGGGATGAATCACAGTATGGATTTAGGCCCAGCCGATGCTAACTATGATTTGCGGTTTATTGATGCGATGAGGCTGCATCACCAAGGCGCGATCGCAATGGCAAAAGAAGCCGAGCAAAAATCTCAACGCCCTGAAATCAAGAGTCTGGCACGCAACATTATTATTACTCAAAACCGAGAAGAAAATGAGTTATTGCGGAAGTGGCGAGCAGACTGGTATCCGAAAGCAAGTGCAGAACCAGTAGCCTACGGTGGTGAGGGTAAACCCTTAGTGCCAATGTCAAAAGAACAACAGCAAAGTATGAAAATGCTTGAGGATTTAGGAGCGGCTGATGCTCAGTTTGATCTACGCTTTATGAATGCCATGATTGTCCACCATGAAGGTGCTGTGGAAATGGCTAAAGATGCACTGAATAAATCGAAACGACCTGAAATTAAGCAATTAGCTCAAGAGATTATTACTTCACAGCAAAAAGAGATTGACCAAATGAAGCAATGGCAACAAGCTTGGTATCAAAACTAATCAGCCTCAAACTGATTTCATTCTCATTTCATTTTTAAATGAAAAACTAGAATAAGGGTGCATTTACCAAGCTCAAACAAAGTTACTTTGAATGAAAAGTTAAGACGTTAGGAACATACAGCAAACCTAAATCATTCGTGAACATAGAGAAACCGGGTTTCTGGAGGTTTAAAAAATAGAAAATCCATTAAGTTTTATTACTAAGAGTAGACTCTCTATCTAACTAGAGAATTTATATTTTATATCAACAACTAGTTAATTAGGAGAAAGAAAACAAAAACACAGCTTAATAGCATTGTGTAACCTTACAAAAAAATTATCACAATTTCCATCTATTTTTATCTATAAACATAAATTATTCAGTCTTTAAAAGAGGTGAAGTTATGAGTAACAAAACTATGTTTTATGGTTTGGCTAGCCTTTTAACTAGTACCGCACTTGCAGGTTTATTAATTACGAATAACACACAAGCTCAGTCTCCACGTTCAAGGCAAAACCCTCATCACCCATCTACTCAAAATACCCCACCTCAAGGAATGATGATGCATCATCAAATGGATGAGCATTTCATCAGCATGATGATTCCTCATCATGAACAAGCAGTGGAAATGGCTGATTTAGCTATCAGCCGTGCAAAACGTACTGAAATTAAAAAACTAGCTATTGCCATTAAAAAAGACCAAACGCGCGAAATTGAACAGATGCGAACTTGGTACAAGCAATGGTATGGTAAAGAACCCACACAAGCAATGGCTGGTATGATGGGGATGATGGGAAGAAAACAGGGAATGATGGGAAGGTCAATGCATCCACATAGGTCGATGCATTTGGACACTCTGAAGAATGCCTCTGACTTTGATCAAGAATTTATCCGCGAGATGATTCCCCATCATCAAATGGCTGTCATGATGGCACGGATGGCTATTAATAGGGCTACCCATCCAGAAATTCACAACTTAGCTCAATCCATCATTAAAACTCAAACGGCAGAAATTGAACAGATGCGCCAATGGTATCAAGCCTGGTATCAATAGCTTGATTCAATTAGAAACTAAGAAAAACTCTGCGTTCCTCCCTTGCTTCCTTTGCTACCTGGTGCGTTTAACGCTAAAATTATACGCAAAGCTGTACTACGCATCAAAACTATCAATTTCAAACTCACACGCTCTAGAAACTTGTTCTGCTGTAAATGGCGCAAAACTGACTAATGGTAATAAAGACGGGTCTTGGATCAGTTCTTTTGCTAATAAATATCCAGCAATCGTCCAGGTTTGATATTTTCTGGCTTGTTTGCCAATTAGTCGTCCTTTCTTACCATCGTAATATTCAGGCCATTCATCTTCTTTGAGGCGTAATTGTGCTATATAAATAGCTCTTTCTGCAATACAGATTCTGTTAGTTTTTATCGCAGCCGCAGCCAACATCCACATTAAGACAGGCCAATTGCCACCATTGTGATATGACCAGGGTATATTCTTGGGGTCACAACCAGTGATAATCCTGTATTCTTCGTTTTCTAATGCCGGAAAAGCAATTTTCATCGGCATATCTCCCACTAGGTCTTCCCATCGTTTTTCGATGAGATTCATAATGGCTTGTGACTGTTCTTCGCTAGCAAGGTCAGAAATAATTGCCATCAAGTTTCCTAGCGTAAAGAAGCGACTATCTAGCTGGGATGGACCTACATTACCTGCTAGATAACCACCTGTTTTTGGCAGCCATTTATCTAATTCATAATAGGGAAGCGAATCTACATATATATTGAATTGATTGACCGCTCCTTTACCATATTCTTCTCCCTTGTAGCGATAAATGGCATTGAGGCGATTTAAGTCTATCCAATAATGTTTACGAATATGAGCGCCGAGAACAGGTAAACGGTTATCAATGGCGATGACAATATCTTCATTGCCCTTACAAATTAACAGTTCGCGTGCGGCACGTAATGCGGAATAAAATAGTGATTGAATTTCTAAAGGATGCCCGTAAATTCCTAAACGGCGGTCAATCATACAAGCACCATCTGGAACTAATAGCGTTGGATACATATCAAAACGTGTCGCCAAACATAATTCCATAATTAACTTGATTCCGTGTTGGAATTCAGGTTGATATGCTAATGAATAATCCTTTGTGGCGGCTACATAAGCACGCAATAAAATCATCCACCATAAGCAGGAATCTACTGGTGTAACTCTCGCGATCGCGTCTTCACCAAAATCAGCATTTAAATATTCTTCGCCATTGTGAGATACTACTTTAAAGCTAGCTGGTATCATGCCTCGACCTGGTTTGTAGGCATCCAACTGGTTCTCTTTCGGTTGCAATTTCAAAGTTTCTTCTAGGAAATTGCGGACAATATCTGTTCTACCTTTAATGAGAAACAGTAAAGCAGAAGAAACAAAATCTCTGATAAAGCATTGGTCGTAATTTACCGCGTCTACTGTTCCATCAAGGGCGGCTACTGTCCCAACAGGACGCCCTTGATAGTACATAATCGATTTTTCCAACGCTTCCCATGCCTCTTCTTCTACATTTTTAATTGCTACCAAGTCTTCGAGTTGCATCGCCAGAATCGCTCCCTATAGATTTAGATTTTGATTTTTGAGTAAATGCACATTCATTTATTGATCCCACTATTCCCATCATAACAATCGCATTTTTGCAAATAGCAATTGTGGGAAAAATTGATGTATCAATAATTCCTCTTGCTGCACCTTTGTTGCAGCTTTATTGAAAGTTATTTGCTTTTCTTTAATTATCCTTTCGGTGAATTAAAGCCTTTATTTTGTCACGTCAATTCACAAGCTGATTGCTTACTAATGCAACAAAAATCTATTCTCATATGATTCTTGTTACCTTGAAAAGTCTAGTAGATTCGCTTTACTAAACAAAAACATATATCACTAGTGTTTAAGGTTTTTGTAAAATCGAACTATATTTAAGTAAAATTACTTAAATACCATTGAGGTGACTCGAACTGTAAATGAATTGATGTGCCCGCATAATAAGAAATTATAACGAATTTTCACAAGATGCAATATGGATTTTAAAAATCATCTATGGCTTATTTTCATAAAAGTGTATTGTATTCTACTCATATCGAAAATTCCCAATTTCTGGAAATAGCATAGGGCAAACTTTTTCGGCAATACTATAGCAATTGATACATAAAAACAGTTGTAAATAGGTAATTTTTAAAACAGTAACAAAACTGAGAAAATTAATTTAAAGAATAGTAACTGTGCAATTAGGGGATTTAGTACGCTTGTTCAGGCTAAACTCGTCTAATTGTGATAGCAATCTATACAGATACTTAATTGGGAAATTACGCAGATATTTCCTAAGTATGGGCGATCGCGATCGCGAGTATGTGCTAAGAACGCTCAGCGTTTCCCTTGGAGGAAATAGCATTCATATGAAAAATTTTCGAGATGAAGGAAACATTTTATCTCAAATGCTTTGTCCATACAGTAGTTGATTATTCCAAGCAACAAACAAAAATCACTAACAGTCACCACGAACAATACATTTATTTATGCCTCTTAACTTAAAAATAAGACAGTAGGTAGGAGACAGAAGTTAGAAAGAAGGAGAAAAGGAATTTTCATATGTGGGGTGATTTACAATTAATAACGCCTACTTATTTAAGTAATAAATACTTTCGTCTTCTTGTATGGTTTACACTACTGTAACCAAGAAAGTATTAGTAGCTGTTTGTATTCAAAACTACCATACAAACTAATAGATAACTTTGGAATAAAGTATAGCTCCAGTAAATGCACTTAATTGAAAAAGTGATACTTTCTGCTTTCTATGTCTGATATCTTGCACTATTCCTAACAAGCCTAAAATTTAGCCTGGAAATAAATTTCGGGCGCTCAAGCTGAAGGAGCGCTAAAAGCTAGCTAGGACAAAAATTTTAACCCGTTTAAACGGGTTTCAGCTTTAAGCCGGAAATTTATTTCCAGGCTTTTGGCTTACACACTAGTTAGAGCTTTTACAGGATATTTCCGTCTTATTATCTCACTGAAATGAAAATTGCAATTTAAAAGCAGCACACTTTTAAGAATTTGACTGTGCAGATCCAACCGCTTTTAAAGCATGAGTGAGATCGAGTTAATCTCAATTCATATGGATGCACCAATTTTTCTTCCAGTAGATATATAAGAAAGTTAATATAGCAATCCTATTTGATTTGTGAAAATTACGAAACCTCAGAAACCCGGTAACTTATGCGAAACCGGGTTTCTCGACTCTCACGAATCATTTAAGAATGCTATGGCTACACAAAAGTTACATGGTTGTTACTCATGTTCTGATTGTAGCAGTAGAAAAACTCTCCTAAAATTTCGTAACTATTGCTACTGTTTATCATATCAAATTTTACACTTTTATCAACTAGAGAAAAGTATTGCTACCTAGAAATAATCATTAAATTCTTACAAGCTATTTTTAAAGTTTGTGTAAATTGCTCGGTAAAACTTTTCTGTTAAAACCTTGCTACAGTTTGTTTTAACTTATCTTCTGAGTATTTTTACTATGCCATGTCTTCATTCTTTTTCAATCCTTAAGATAGAAGCCTTGCAATTTCAAAATTAGTTAATTACTCTGTTAAGTTAACGATTTGCAGTAATGATACGTACGTCCTTACACTGAATGTAAAACTAAAAACAAGGATTTTTGTAGTATAGAGTAAGTAATTTAACGTAATATTGCCTTATCATATTCATAAATATATTGTGAAAAATCTACAATCAAATTAAATTAAGAAAAATCACAAAAAAATTAAAAAGGTAAAATTTATGCTAAAGACCGTGCCAGCAGTTAAAACACCTTCGGTAGAACGCTTGCTTAACCTTTGGGCACACCGCTATACACTCGACTTATCCTTTTTGTCTATAGATGACTCCTCTTATGCCTCTTTGGTGGCAACTGCCTCACCAGAGGGTAGAGCTTTAACCGCTGCAAAATTGAAGGATAATGTACTAGATGTCAACTGCCAGATGGCATGGGTACAAACGAAAACCCTCTACGGATATATTCCAAATATTTTAGATTTGAATGAGGCAAGGCGAATAACTCAATTCGCCTTTCGCGTATATAGAAAGATACTGGAAATTTATCAAAAACGCTTTGTTAGCACTGCTTCACCGACAGAAAAAGCATTGACTGGAAATTCTGTTTCCGCTTGGGGAATACCACCAATTGAAGAACTAGCGTACGCCCTTGAACCAATATTATTACTGTTTCAAGAGCAACATATAGTATCTAAGGACTGGCGTTCTCTTGGCTTTATGACTACGCAATTAAACTTTAGCAACAAATTGATTCTCAAAAAGTTGACACATTTTGAGCAAGTATTGATAGCTCCTTATTTAAAATTTGTCGAGGAGCAAGTTGCTATGCCGTGGCAACGAGTTTGTGTAACTGCTGCCAAGTATAATGTAGGTTCACCAGCGTTAAACCTTGTAGAGCAAATGTTACCAGCAGCGCCGGAAATTGCTGAAGCTGTTTATAGGCAACTGGTGGAGTTATTGCCTAATCATCATAGCCGGAGGGGAGAGTTGAGTGATCCGGATATCACACACTCTTGTCTTCGGGATTTGAATATGTTTCAGGCTTACCTTTGGCTGTGCTTTTTAGAAAAGAGTATGCAACCAATGCAGTCAGAACTATTGCCTTTGTGTGAGATGGTTGTGGAGGGTGTACATATTAAATGGGAATTGACGGAAAAATGGTGTCAGGTGTTGGCAGATGAAATTATTAGTCGTTTGAATGACGAGCAGAAGGCGTTGGTGTTGCCTTATATTCAAGGTATGCAAAAGGTGTTTTTTGACGAGCGATCGCGTTTGGGTTTTAGAGAAGAAGTGGCTGAGAGTGTTGGTTGAAGGTGTGGGTTCCTACAACAGTTCCCTAAACTCCTCACGGCTTATTTGACAATCACGAAGTATCTGTGCTATCAAACCAGGACCTATTGTTTCACCTGAATGTACTGGCACAACAGTTCGACGGCCATCACTATGTATGAGAATGTGATGACTACCACGTACCCTTGCTATCTCAAAACCTACTTTTTCTAGTGCTGCAATTACTTCTCGTCCAGTTAGACTCGGCAGTTTGCTCATGCTTCAACCGAAACTCTTTGGACGCCAACAAATTCTAGTGTTTCGGCTTTGTCTTCCTCTACTTCTAAACAAAGCTCGATCGCTTCTCGAATTCGCTCCATGAGTTCGTCTAAAGACTTGGCTTGGGTGTGACATCCAGGCAAACTGGGTACAGATGCGACAAAGTAGCCCTCAGAATCCTGTTCTATAATTACGTTGAATTCTCTGGTCATGGTGAGAATGCGATTTTATGAAAATATGTAATTTTAGAATAACTGAATCAGGGGTGTAAGTGTTCCCAAGTTTGGAGAGATTTAGGAGGAATGAACCACACAGGCGCAGAGGACACAGAGGAATAGGAAGAAGTAAGTTGAGTTCCCAGGTTTAAAGAAGTAGGTTGGGTTGAGGTATTGAAACTCAACCACAAAATAATTTTTTGTTAGGTTTCACTATCGTTCAACCCAATCTACTGGCTACCTGATGTATAAAGTTATCTCTCGATTTGAGATTACTTAAAACTTAAGCCATGCAAACTTGTTACAACCTCGTCATAATCAATGAAATCTTCCTTACAATCCTTAAACTTTGTGTAAAGACCAACCTTGGGCTATCTTATTTTCTTAGTTAACAAAATGCCCATAATATGACTTCTACGCTTCCTCACAAAAAAGCCAAAGCCCTTAAACCCGGTAGCCGTCGTCCTGCTAAGGAACTATGCAGCGAGTGCGGACTATGCGATACATACTATGTTCACTATGTCAAGGAAGCCTGCGCTTTTATTACTCAGCAAATAGACACCCTCGAAAAACAAACGCACGATCGCGATCGCAACTTAGATAACCCTGATGAACTCTATTTTGGTGTTCATCAAGATATGATGGCAGCACGAAAACAGCAGCCTATACCCGGCGCTCAATGGACGGGTATTGTTAGCACGATCGCGATTGAAATGTTGAATCGTGGCATTGTCGAAGGTGTCGTTTGCGTGCAAAACACCAAAGAAGACCGCTTTCAACCTATGCCCATCATCGCCCGCACCCCAGAGGAAATACTGGCAGCAAGGGTAAATAAACCAACACTATCACCTAACCTTTCAGTGTTGGAACAAGTAGAAAAATCGGGAATGAAGCGGCTATTAGTAATTGGTGTTGGTTGCCAAATCCAAGCTTTACGAGCCGTTGAAAAACAACTCGGTTTAGAAAAACTTTACGTCTTAGGTACACCTTGCGTAGATAATGTTACCCGTGCTGGACTGCAAAAATTCTTAGAAACTACCAGCAAATCCCCTGATACCGTCGTGCATTACGAATTTATGCAAGACTTCCGGGTTCACTTTAAGCATGAAGATGGCTCAATTGAAACAGTACCTTTCTTTGGCTTAAAAACAAACCAACTCAAAGATGTATTTGCACCGTCGTGCATGAGTTGCTTTGACTACGTAAATTCCCTAGCAGATTTAGTAGTCGGTTATATGGGCGCACCCTTCGGCTGGCAGTGGATCGTAGTCAGAAATGAACGCGGTAAGGAAATGCTGGAATTAGTCAAAGACCAAATCGAAACTCAGCCCGTGATGTCGAAAGGCGATCGCCAAGCAGCGGTGCAACAAAGTATACCAGCTTATGATAAAGGTGTTACCCTACCGATGTGGGCAGCTAAACTGATGGGGGTAGTGATTGAAAAAATCGGCCCGAAAGGTTTAGAATACGCCCGTTTCTCGATTGATTCTCACTTCACGCGAAATTATTTGTATGTGAAACGGAATCATCCAGAGAAGTTAGAAGAGCATGTTCCGGAGTTTGCCAAGCGTATTGTTGGGCAGTATAAATTACCAGAGTAATGCCTCACGCAAAGCCGCAAAGACGCCAAGAACTCTTTGCGTCTTTGCGTGAGGCTATTATAATTTAATGTAGCCAATGCTACCACATCGTAATTACTGATAACAATCTAAAGCCAGCCCTACAGCTTCTATAGCGGCTTCCAAAGCTATTGCTACATGAGTCCAGTGTGTCCCGCCTTGACAATAAACTACATATGGTTCTCGCAAAGGACCATCAGCAGAAAATTCTAATGTGCTACCCTCAATAAACGTACCGCCAGCCATGACTACTTTACTTTCATATCCTGGCATTTCGTCGGGAATGGGGTCGAGGTAGGAACCGATGGGTGAGTTTTGTTGTATGGCTTTACAAAAAGCAATTAGCTTTTCTGCTGAACCAAGTTTAATAGCTTGAATAACATCGCGGCGAGGTGCAAGGGGTGCAGGATTGACTGGATAACCTAGTTTGTCAAATACATAACCAGTAAGATGCGTACCTTTCATGGCTTCCCCTACCATCTGAGGAGCTAGAAATAAGCCTTGGAACAGCAGGCGATTTTGGTCAAAAGTAGCACCGCCGTAACTACCGATACCAGGTGCTGTGAGGCGACAAGCGGCGGCTTCTACTAAGTCAGCGCGTCCGGCGACGTAACCGCCAGCAGTGACAATGGTTCCGCCGGGGTTTTTAATTAAAGAACCAGCGATTAAGTCAGCACCGACGTGGGTAGGTTCGCGGGTTTCGATAAATTCACCGTAACAATTATCAACAAAGCAAATTGTGTTAGGATTTTGTTGTTTGACTAGGTGGATAATTTTTTCAATATCTGTAATTGAGAGGCTAGGACGCCAAGAATAGCCACAAGAGCGCTGAATTAATACTAAACGGGTGTTATCCTCCACCGCATGGCTTAGGGCTTGCCAATTTACGGTTCCTTCTGGAGTAAGATCCAATTGGCGGTAGTGAATGCCAAACTCGATAAGGGAGCCTTGACCATGACCCCGTAAACCAATTACTTCTTCTAATGTGTCGTAGGGTGCGCCTGCTACTGAGAGGATTTCGTCTCCAGGACGAAGGACACCAAATAAGGCACAGGCGATCGCGTGAGTTCCGGAAACGAATTGCACTCGTACCGCCGCCGCCTCAGCACCCATGATTTGGGCAAAAACTTTATCTAATGTTTCTCGTCCTAAATCATCGTGACCGTATCCTGTAACACCTGCAAAATGGTGTGCGCCGACTCTATGATGGCGAAAGGCATTTAACACCCGTTGAAGATTTTGCTTGACCTGAGCGTCAATTTTAGAAAAAATCTGTAACAGTGCCTGTTCTGCTAGCCGCAGCTGTTCCAAGCTGTTCATTGGTTCCTCATTCACAAAAATTATCGCGGATTTACGAATCGCGCAGATAAGGCTGAACAATTCCTATTCAGGTTACTGCATGACAATTGCTACAACAACTAAACGTCAAATTAATTGGGTAAATACCCTATTCTTCGCTGCTGTACACATCGGGGCTTTGTTTGCCTTGCTTCCTAGTAACTTTAGCTGGCAAGCAGTGGGTGTTGCTGTGTTTTTTTACTGGGTTACTGGTGGGTTAGGTGTTACCCTAGGATTTCACCGCCTTGTCACTCACCGCAGTTTTCAAGCTCCTAAGTGGCTGGAATATTTTCTCATGTTTTGCGGAACTCTTGCTTGTCAAGGAGGACCGATTGAGTGGATCGGAACACACCGCATACACCATTTACACTCAGATCAAAATTTAGATCCCCATGATTCCAGTAAAGGCTTCTGGTGGAGCCACATGGGTTGGTTGATTTATCAGAGAACAGATCAATCAGAAATTCCTCGCTTCACTAAAGATATTGCCGACGACCCAGTTTATCAGTTTTTAGAAAAAAATATGATTTTCATCCAGATAGCGTTGGGTGTAGCGCTATTACTTTTGGGTGGTTGGTCTTTTGTTGTTTGGGGCATTTTTGTGCGCATCGTCTTTGTGTGGCACTGCACCTGGTTGGTTAACAGCGCTACCCATAAATTTGGTTATCGCAGCCACGAATCTGGTGATAATTCTACTAATTGCTGGTGGGTAGCCTTACTAGTATTCGGTGAAGGCTGGCATAATAATCACCATGCCTATCAGTATTCAGCTCGTCATGGGCTAGAATGGTGGGAAATCGACCTCACGTGGATGACTATTCAACTACTGCAAGTACTCGGTCTGGCTACGAATGTGAAGCTGGCAGAGAAAAAGCAGTAAGATTACATAAACATCAGTTATAATTCATCAGTTAGCATTAGTTAGCTTCAAATGCGATGTTTACCAGCCCCCGCTTTTGGTTTTTTCGGCATAAGCGGGGTTTTGCGTGGAAATTATGGCAAAAGAAAGTGAAATCAAGGTACTTTCGGGTACTTCTGATTGATATAATCCAAGAGCTAATGTTACGGAACTTTGCGACAAGCCACTTCCTTAGTGACTTGGCGGTGAAGTTTGTTTTTGTTTGAGAATTCATGACAACATCAACAATCAATACCCAGAAGCCAGCTGATGACTTTGGTATCTCTGACCTCAAGCTGAAAGACATTATCAAAACTCTGCCACGAGAATGTTTTGAAAAAAATCGCCGCAAAGCCTGGACAGGGGTTATTATCAACGTTTTGATGGTTGGTTTGGGCTACTTCGGTCTGGTTATCTCACCTTGGTTTTTCTTACCTGTAGCCTGGATTTTTACAGGTACTGCTTTGACAGGTTTTTTTGTCATCGGTCATGATTGTGGTCATCGTTCATTTGCCAATCGTCGTTGGGTAAATGATTTTGTCGGACATTTGATAATGATGCCGTTAATTTACCCATTCCACAGTTGGCGAATTCATCACAACTATCACCACACCCACACTAATAAGTTGGATGAGGACAACGCTTGGCATCCAATTCAAACAGAGGAGTTTGAAAGTTGGGATAAAATCGGACGTTGGAGTTTTGAAGGCTTCATGCGCAACCGCCTATGGTGGATAGGTTCAATTTTGCATTGGGCCGTGTTGCACTTTGATTGGAGAAAATTCCGTTCCAAAGACCAATCTGATGTGAAGTTTTCTGTAGCTGTGGTGGTGGTGTTTGCTGCGATCGCTTTCCCTATCCTCTTCGCCACTGTTGGTATTTGGGGGTTTGTGAAATTCTGGCTTCTACCTTGGCTGGTTTTCCATTTTTGGATGAGTACCTTTACTTTGGTTCACCATACAGCCCCAGATATCCCTTTTGTTGTCAAAACAAAATGGAACGCAGTTTTAGCACAATTATCTGGTACTGTTCACTGTCATTATCCTCGCTGGGTAGAGTTTCTTTGCCACGATATTAATGTGCATGTCCCCCATCATATTTCTACTGCTATTCCTTCCTATAATTTGCGGTTGGCTTATCGCAGTTTGCAAGAAAATTGGGCGGATTATCTCTATCCTGAATGTCGGTTTTCTTGGTCTTTAATTAAAAAGATTACAGACAAATGTCACCTGTATCAGGTGGATTTTGGCTATCAATCTTTTAAGGACTATTACAGGAAGCAACGCAACGAAATCAGATGAGGCTTAAACTAAAGCTAAAGCTGTCATAATCACCCCAGCTATAAGTTATTTTTTACCATAAATAACTGAATGAGAAAGAGCGCTTCTACAAACTCCAAGCGCCCTTTATTTGTATCTAAAAAAAGTAGGATTCCTCCTGAAAAGATTGGTTTTTGAACCAAATTCTAAGTAGAGGAATCCTATCTCTTAGTTCTTAGTTGCGCTTTAGCGCTAAAGCGCAACTACGAACTTTACAATATTGGTAATTTATTTCAAAAGCTGGGGTTCTCTTGAGCGCAGAATACTTTTCTCAGGTTCAGAACCCATGAGTTTCAACCAACTATAATTGGCTACAAGTGCTTCTCCAAACGTTTTATACACATTATATTTGACGCCAAATTCTGCACAAACTTCGTCCAATATTGGAGCAATCTTTGGATAGTGAATATGGCAAATGTGAGGAAACAAATGATGAATCACTTGATAGTTAAGACCACCAAGATACCAGTTTAAGAAGAGATTTTTTGGAGCGAAATCAACTGTTGTCCTCACTTGAAAAATAGCCCATTCATCGTCAATATGATTTGACTCAGCCGTTGGTTGAATAAACTCTGCTGGTTGCATAACATGAGCCAGCATGAAAACATTACAAATTAGTACCCCATAGCACATATAGGTGATGCTAAATCCCACAAATGCTTGTAAAGGTGTATATCCTACTGCAATGGGAATACCAATAAAAAGTCCTAGCCAAATGAATTTACTCCCTAACAAGATGAGCATCTCTAATGGTTTAGGAGTAGGGATTACATGGTCATGGTATTTCCGTTTGAATAAAATCTGATTGATATCAGCAACAGACCAATAAAATGGAATGATTGCGTATACAAACGAAATGAATATGTGTTGAAATTTATGATACCATTTATACTCCATAAATGGAGTCATCCGCACTAATCCATCTCCATGTATTTCTACATCATGCCCTAATATATTGGTATAAGTATGATGCAGAAAATTATGGCGAAACTTCCATAAATAACTGGATACACCAATTAAATCGTAGGTTAAACCAAAGATATAATTGACCCATTTTTTACTAGAGTAACCACCATGATTAGCATCATGACCCACACTAAAGCCTACGCCAGCAATACCAAATCCTAGTAGGATACATCCAACTACTTTCATCCACATTATCGGTGGACCAAAGATAGTAAATGTCCAAGCAGCAATTACCCATCCGAGAATAATTGCTGTTTTAAAGTACATTGCAAAATTGTCTCGAGGAGCAATATTCTCAGATTGAAAATAAGCATCAACTCGTTTATTCAATTCTTTTCTAAAACCAACATTTTTGGCAAAAGTTACTCTTTGCTGTGTTTGGGCCATGAATTACTCACTAAAGTCAGAGATGAATTGATTTGGTCAAACCAATATATTGTTAGTGTGTCAATACTACTCGGTTAAGCCCTAAATTAAAATTTGGGCTTTGTAGAGACGCGAAATTTCGCGTCTCTACAAACTCGTTAAAACTGACATCTTGCACGTCTATGCAACAGCCTGGAGGTGGAACCTCCAAAACCTCGTTACCAGGTTGAACCTGGTAACGAGAATTAGAGCCTCTGGCTCTTGTTTATAATAGTGCAAGATATTAGTTAAAACTGACATTTTGCACCATTCAAAACAAGCCTAAAATTAGCCCAAAAAGAAATTTCGCGCTAAAAGTCTGCCCAAAAGTTAAAAACCTAATGGGTAGAAGCATTAACCCATTAAAATGGGTTCTAGCTAGAAGCCAGAAATTTATTTCCAGGCTTTTTGAGGTTGGTGCAAGATGTCAGTTCAAACGAGTTAAAAATCATTTTCAGTCAGATAAATTTTACTTTAGCTTTTAGCCATAAATTTATACCATTTTTTTCAAATCTAGCTACAGCTGGAAAAAGTTTTGTAATTGCGCTGAAGCGCTACTACAAACTATGTGTAGCCTTAATTTGGAGAATTGGTATTATTTATTGGCTCTTAACCAAGCAGTATTTTCCAGTGCGTGATTGAATTCTAAAAATCCAGTCACACACTAGCAACGCTGGCTTATTCTACTTCATTGTTTAAGCTCGTGAAAATATATTTATGACTTTTTTATTTCTTTCAACTAAAACTTTTAAAATCGTCCGTTTCCCTGTACAATATGCTTGACGGTAGTCAGGCTTTCTAGACTGATTAATCCGCGTCGATGACCTTTTTGGTTAGACATCCCTAGAAATACCCCGTCTCCTCGCGCTGGGTTGCGACTAAAACGCGGGGAAGCGTTGATGTAACTAGAAGCGCTGTTAACTCCCAAGGCAAATTGCCGACTTTCTTGATAAGATTCTGTAGCAATGCAGTCAGCATGACCGCTACTGTATTGGTTAATCCAAGCGATCGCTCCTTCTAAGCTATCAACTAATTTAAACGCGACTGTCCTATTTAAGTAAGCGGTTCCCCATTCTCCATCTTTTGCTAATTTTAATTGGGGAAAGGCTTCTACGAGTTCCGCATCTCCCTTAATTTCAAAGCCTTTTTCCTGCAAACTATTCCACAGTGTAATTAAAGACGCTGGCATTGCTTGCCGGTGAATGAGTACTTTTTCAATAGCGTTTACCGGGTCTGGTTCGCTACAATGACTATCTATTATCATCCAGCGCACCATTTCCAAGCTACTATTTAATGACCAGTACAGGTAACAATTACCCATTGCTGACCTTAACACTGGCAGTGTTGATTGTCTCACTATCTGTTGTACTAAACTGTAGCGTCCGTAGGGAATGACTAAATTCACATACTGATCTTGGATCACTAAATCACGAATAGAAGCGCCATGTTCCGCCTTAATCAGTTCAATACACCCAAATGGTAAACCGGCGTCGGCTATTGCGGTTTGCAATGCATTGGCGATCGCCATGTTAGAATGGCTAGCTTCTGCACTTCCTTTAAGAATTAAGCTATTACCTGTTTTAATACATAAACCTGCTGCGATCGCGGCTATTTCTGGAAAAGCTTCATAAATAAAAGCAATAACTCCCAAAGGCGTTAACTGCGTGTAAGTTTGCGAGTCGTCGAGTTGATAGTCAGCACTCCGCACACGCCGCAGCGGATCTGATAATTCCCCTAACCTTTGCAAAATTTCTACAGCCGCATCCAGCCGTTTTGGCGTCAGTTTCAGCCAATCTAAGATTAAATCTGGTACCGCCATTTCTCGACTGGCTTCTAGATCCAAGGTATTTGCTTCTAGAATATCGTCAAACGAGCGCCTGAGTGCTTCAGCCATTGCCAAAACAGCACGACTGCGATCAGCGCCTTTGGTAATTCCTAATTTTAAGGAAGCGCTGTAAGCGCGTCTAGCGCTGGCAATTGGTTCGGGTCTATCATCAAAAACATCCACTGTCATTTACTTAACGTCTGTAGGTAAGCCAGACCATCAGTGCAGGTAAAATCGCCAACAGCACTGCTACCATTGCCCAAGCAATTATACTTGAACCACTTGCTAATCTTAGCGCTAATGGCAACCATATAATCACTAGCACGAAAATAATACCGAGTGCTACTGGTAGATAGCTTTCTCCCAATCGAGGATGCACAACTTGCCAGCTAGAACCCGTCCACCGCCAAGCACGTTTGTAGGGATAGGTAGTGGAAAGTTGTTCTAGCACGTAACCATTTTCTTCCACTACAAATATTTGCTGACAGCGATCGCATCCAAATGCTTCTGTAAGAGTAATCGGAATTAACCGTCCCCGGCGACGACAGGGACAGGGATATTCGCTATTAAAATCTAGTTTTTCTGGTTTTTGAGATTGCACAAGCGGTCTTATAACTTGGGCGTGTTGATCAACAAGTACAAGAGTAACATCCCCATATTAATTAGTCTTGGGGCTGGTTATTCTCAGATGCAAACTTTTTTATAGTACCAGCCAGTTTGTTTTTTCTTTCCCACAGATGTATTTTGGCTCAATCTGATGACAAAGAAGGTTTGCATCTGACAATAAGCAATTTGCATTCCTTTCTTAATTTCAGTGTAGTGCATCATATACAAATCTTGTTGGTTAGGTTTAGCAATAAGTGAAATACACCAATGACTCAGCTTGCCCTATATCCAAGATTTCTGCGGTTACACATGATAACTTCTCGCCACAAATTGTTAAAATCTTTAGGATTTTTGCTGGAAACAGCCAAAAGTAGTCTTACCACCGTTTACTTTCAGGTTGCCATCAAAAGCCAAACTCTAACTACTACGGCTATTTCTGCGATTTGTAATTTTTTTTAAATCTTTGTTTCAAGCGGGTAACGCGATTCGAACGCGCGACATTCACCTTGGCAAGGTGACGCTCTACCACTGAGCTATACCCGCAAACTTTGCATGTATTTAAATATGTCAGATTATTCAGAGCTTGTCAAGGGGTGCTGGAAAGTTTTTTGGGCAAGATTAGGGAATTGGGAATTGGGCATCGGGCATTGGGCATTGGGCATTGGGCATCGGGC